>NZ_PZKQ01000028.1:0-126557 GCF_003046645.1 Escherichia sp. MOD1-EC6475
TAAGTTGGAGTCATTACCGCGGCGGCGATATCTAATCAGTCCGTCAGCCAATTTATGTTGAATAGTGCCTCGCAGCGGGCTGCAGAAGTGATTGAACAGCATCGGCGAGCGATCCTTAATGAGGAGTCCTGGACGCGGGTGATGGATGCGCTGAGTAATCCGCCGTCACCAGGTGAAAAGCTAAAACGTGCGGCAAAACGTCTTCAGGGAATGTAATAATTTATGGATGATCTGACGATAGAGATTCTGACCGATGATGCAGATTATGATCTACAGCGATTCGACTGCGGCGAGGAAGCCTTAAATCTCTTTCTGACGACACATCTGGTTCGTCAACATCGCAATAAAATTCTGCGAGCGTACATTCTTCGTACCAACACCCCTGAACGTCAAATACTGGGATATTACACATTATCCGGCAGTTGTTTTGAACGAGCCGCATTGCCCTCGAAATCGAAACAGAAAAATATTCCCAGCGTCACTCTTGGGCGTCTGGCAATTGATCGTTCAATACAGGGGCAGGGATGGGGAGCAACACTGGTTGCTCATGCCATGAAAGTCGTTTGGTCAGCCTCTTTAGCGGTAGGTATTCACGGTCTTTTTGTCGAGGCGCTGAATGAAAAAGCCCATACGTTTTATCAGTCGCTGGGCTTTATCCCGTTGGTCGGAGAAAACGAAAATGCGTTATTTTTCCCAACCAAATCCATAGAACTGCTTTTTACACAGAGCGATTAACGCTTCTCCCAGCCGCTCTGCTGTGCCGTAAACCCCTGTGCTTGCATAAACGCTGTCATCACACCGCGATCTTCCACGCCTGCATCCGCCATCCACCAGCATGAAACGCCAGGATTGTTACGCAGCACCTCTTCCAGCAGATATTGCCCTACGCCGCGCCGCCGGGTGACTTCCCGCACTCGCAGGGAATCCATCGCTCCCTCGGTGCCGCTTAAGGTTACTCGCACGGCAGCGAGCAGGCGCTCGTTAAAACGCGCGGCGTAAATACGGTGGGAATCGTCAACCTGTAAAGAGGAAGGAGAATACTCCGGCCAGATCTTTTGCAGGTCAATCCGATCCTGGTCGCTAAAGTTTTCTAATCGAATGATGGTCAGCTTCATGGGGAACCCGTACAAATCACAAAAGTGGAACCAGTGTAGCGAAATAATTTAATCGGAGGCTTTCTCTTTTTTATTTCTTTTGGCAGGTGATTAATTTTTTTTTCAGCAATAATTACAAATTAAAAACATTATAGAATGAAAATTGTCCAGCATAATCCCCTGAATGGTAGTGAATTATTCCGCCCTTTGTACCGTTATTTTATGCTGACAACTGCGCTTTTTTCTGTTTATCTATCAATTAATTCAGAATATTATCTGTTCTTAATCGACTGAAAAATAGGGATTTTAATCTATATCATCACAAAAAACTGCGCTAAACCCTTAATCGGACAGGCAAAAACAGCGCAGTATAAAAAAGAACAGTCTGATTTGTTAACACATAAAAAACAAAGCAACACAACATTACGAGTGGGGATTTTTGACTATGAAACGGAATGCGAAAACTATCATCGCAGGGATGATTGCACTGGCAATTTCACACACTGCTTTAGCCGACGATATTAAAGTTGCCGTTGTCGGCGCGATGTCCGGCCCGATTGCCCAGTGGGGCGATATGGAATTTAACGGCGCGCGTCAGGCGATTAAAGACATTAATGCTAAAGGGGGAATTAAGGGCGATAAGCTGGTTGGCGTGGAATATGACGATGCCTGCGACCCAAAACAAGCCGTTGCGGTCGCCAACAAAATCGTTAACGACGGCATTAAATACGTTATTGGCCATCTGTGTTCCTCTTCTACCCAACCTGCGTCGGATATCTACGAAGACGAAGGTATTCTGATGATCTCGCCGGGAGCGACCAACCCGGAGCTGACTCAACGCGGTTATCAACACATCATGCGTACTGCCGGGCTGGACTCTTCCCAGGGGCCTACGGCAGCAAAATACATTCTTGAAACGGTGAAGCCCCAGCGCATCGCCATCATTCACGACAAACAACAATATGGCGAAGGGCTGGCGCGTTCGGTGCAGGACGGGCTGAAAGCGGCTAACGCTAACGTCGTCTTTTTCGACGGCATTACCGCTGGTGAGAAAGATTTCTCCGCGCTGATTGCCCGCCTGAAAAAAGAAAACATCGACTTCGTTTACTACGGCGGTTACTACCCGGAAATGGGGCAGATGCTGCGCCAGGCGCGTTCCGTTGGCCTGAAAACTCAGTTTATGGGGCCGGAAGGTGTGGGTAATGCGTCGCTTTCGAATATTGCTGGCGATGCCGCCGAAGGCATGTTGGTCACTATGCCAAAACGCTATGACCAGGATCCGGCAAACAAAGGCATCGTTGATGCGCTGAAAGCAGACAAGAAAGATCCGTCCGGGCCTTATGTCTGGATCACTTACGCGGCGGTGCAATCTCTGGCGACTGCCCTTGAGCGTACCGGCAGCGATGAGCCGCTGGCGCTGGTGAAAGATTTAAAAGCTAACGGTGCAAACACCGTGATTGGGCCGCTGAACTGGGATGAAAAAGGCGATCTGAAGGGATTTGATTTTGGTGTCTTCCTGTGGCACGCCGACGGTTCATCCACGGCAGCCAAGTGAAAATCCCACCGCCTGTGAAATACGGGCGGGTTTAGAAAGGTTACCTTATGTCTGAGCAGTTTTTGTATTTCTTGCAGCAGATGTTTAACGGCGTCACGCTGGGCAGTACTTACGCGCTGATTGCCATCGGCTACACCATGGTTTACGGCATTATCGGCATGATCAACTTCGCCCACGGCGAGGTTTACATGATTGGCAGCTACGTCTCTTTTATGATCATCGCTGCGCTGATGATGATGGGCATTGATACCGGCTGGCTGCTGGTGGCGGCGGGATTTGTCGGCGCAATCGTCATTGCCAGCGCCTACGGCTGGAGTATCGAACGGGTGGCCTATCGCCCGGTACGTAACTCTAAGCGCCTGATTGCCCTCATTTCTGCAATCGGTATGTCTATCTTCCTACAAAACTACGTCAGCCTGACCGAAGGTTCGCGCGATGTGGCGCTGCCCAGCCTGTTTAACGGTCAGTGGGTGGTGGGTCATAGCGAAAACTTCTCTGCGTCTATTACCACCATGCAGGCAGTGATCTGGATTGTCACCTTCCTCGCCATGCTGGCGCTGACGATTTTCATTCGCTATTCGCGCATGGGGCGCGCCTGTCGTGCCTGCGCCGAAGACCTGAAAATGGCGAGCCTGCTTGGCATCAATACCGACCGGGTAATTGCGCTGACCTTTGTGATTGGCGCGGCGATGGCGGCGGTGGCGGGTGTGCTGCTCGGCCAGTTTTACGGCGTGATTAACCCCTATATTGGCTTTATGGCCGGGATGAAAGCCTTCACCGCAGCGGTACTCGGCGGGATTGGCAGTATTCCTGGGGCGATGATTGGCGGATTGATTCTGGGGATTGCGGAGGCGCTCTCTTCGGCTTATCTGAGTACGGAATATAAAGATGTGGTCTCATTCGCCCTGCTGATTCTGGTTCTGCTGGTGATGCCGACCGGTATTCTGGGTCGTCCGGAGGTAGAGAAAGTATGAAACCGATGCATATTGCAATGGCGCTGCTCTCTGCTGCGATGTTCTTTGTTCTGGCGGGCGTCTTTATGGGCGTGCAACTGGAGCTGGATGGTACAAAACTGGTGGTCGACAGTGCTTCAGATATCCGTTGGCAGTGGGTATTTATCGGTACGGCGGTGGTCTTTTTCTTCCAGCTTGTGCGACCTGCTTTCCAGAAGGGGTTGAAAAGCGTTTCCGGGCCGAAGTTTATTTTGCCTGCGATTGATGGCTCCACGGTGAAGCAGAAACTGTTCCTCGTGGCGCTGCTGGTGCTTGCAGTGGTGTGGCCGTTTATGGTCTCACGCGGGACGGTGGATATTGCCACTCTGACCATGATCTACATTATCCTCGGCCTCGGGCTGAACGTGGTGGTGGGGCTTTCCGGCCTGCTGGTGCTGGGTTACGGCGGCTTTTACGCCATCGGTGCTTACACCTTTGCGCTCCTCAATCACTATTACGGTCTGGGCTTCTGGACCTGCCTGCCAATTGCCGGGTTAATGGCAGCGGCGGCGGGCTTCCTGCTCGGTTTTCCGGTGCTGCGTCTGCGTGGTGATTATCTGGCGATCGTTACCCTCGGTTTCGGCGAAATTGTGCGCATATTGCTGCTCAATAACACCGAAATTACCGGCGGTCCGAACGGCATCAGTCAGATCCCGAAACCGACCTTCTTCGGTCTTGAGTTCAGTCGTACCGCTCGTGAAGGCGGCTGGGATACCTTCAGCAATTTCTTTGGCCTGAAATACGATCCCTCCGATCGCGTCATCTTCCTCTATCTGGTGGCCTTGCTGCTGGTGGTGCTAAGTCTGTTTGTCATTAACCGCTTACTGCGGATGCCGCTGGGGCGTGCGTGGGAAGCGTTGCGTGAAGACGAGATCGCCTGCCGTTCGCTGGGCTTAAGCCCGCGCCGTATTAAGCTGACCGCTTTTACCATCAGCGCCGCGTTTGCGGGTTTCGCCGGAACGCTGTTTGCTGCGCGTCAGGGCTTTGTCAGCCCGGAATCCTTCACCTTTGCCGAATCAGCCTTTGTACTGGCGATAGTGGTGCTCGGTGGCATGGGGTCGCAGTTCGCGGTGATTCTGGCGGCAATTTTGCTGGTGGTATCGCGCGAGTTGATGCGTGATTTCAACGAATACAGCATGTTAATGCTCGGTGGTTTGATGGTGCTGATGATGATCTGGCGTCCGCAGGGCTTGCTGCCCATGACGCGCCCGCAACTCAAGCTGAAGAACGGCGCAGCGAAAGGAGAGCCGGCATGAATCAGCCCTTATTATCTGTTAACGGCCTGATGATGCGCTTCGGCGGCCTGCTGGCGGTGAACAACGTCAATCTCGAACTGTACCCGCAGGAGATCGTCTCGTTAATCGGCCCTAACGGAGCCGGAAAAACCACGGTCTTTAACTGCCTGACCGGATTCTACAAACCCACCGGCGGCACCATTTTACTGCGCGATCAGCATCTGGAAGGTTTGCCGGGTCAGCAAATTGCCCGCATGGGCGTGGTGCGCACCTTCCAGCATGTGCGTCTGTTCCGTGAAATGACGGTGATTGAAAACCTGCTGGTGGCGCAGCATCAGCAGCTGAAAACCGGGCTGTTCTCCGGCCTGTTGAAAACGCCTTCTTTCCGTCGCGCCCAGAGTGAGGCGCTCGACCGCGCCGCAACCTGGCTGGAACGCATTGGTTTGCTGGAACACGCTAACCGGCAGGCGAGCAACCTGGCTTATGGCGACCAGCGTCGTCTGGAGATCGCCCGCTGCATGGTGACGCAGCCGGAGATTTTAATGCTCGACGAACCGGCGGCGGGTCTTAACCCGAAAGAGACCAAAGAGCTGGATGAGCTGATTGCCGAGCTTCGTAATCATCACAACACCACTATCTTGTTGATTGAACACGATATGAAGCTGGTGATGGGTATTTCAGACAGAATTTACGTGGTCAATCAGGGGACGCCACTGGCAAACGGCACGCCGGAACAGATCCGTAATAACCCGGACGTGATCCGTGCCTATTTAGGTGAGGCATAAGATGGAAAAAGTCATGTTGTCTTTTGACAAAGTCAGCGCCCACTACGGCAAAATCCAGGCGCTGCATGAGGTGAGCCTGCATATCAATCAGGGCGAGATTGTCACCCTGATAGGTGCGAACGGTGCGGGGAAAACTACCTTACTCGGCACATTATGCGGCGACCCGCGCGCCACCAGTGGGCGAATTGTGTTTGATGATAAAGACATTACCGACTGGCAGACGGCGAAAATCATGCGTGAAGCGGTAGCGATTGTCCCGGAAGGGCGTCGTGTCTTCTCGCGGATGACGGTGGAAGAAAACCTGGCGATGGGGGGCTTTTTTGCTGAACGCGACCAGTTTCAGGAGCGCATAAAGTGGGTGTATGAGCTGTTCCCGCGTTTGCATGAGCGCCGTGTTCAGCGGGCAGGCACCATGTCCGGCGGTGAGCAGCAGATGCTGGCGATTGGTCGTGCGCTAATGAGCAATCCGCGTTTGCTACTGCTTGATGAGCCCTCGCTCGGGCTGGCACCGATTATCATCCAGCAAATTTTCGACACCATCGAACAACTGCGCGAGCAGGGGATGACTATTTTCCTCGTCGAGCAGAACGCTAACCAGGCGTTGAAGCTGGCGGATCGCGGCTATGTGCTGGAAAACGGCCATGTAGTGCTCTCTGATACCGGCGACGCGCTGCTGGCGAACGAAGCGGTGAGAAGTGCGTATTTAGGCGGGTAATAACACGTTGATTGATAAGGAGTCAAAAGACTCCTTTGAGACAGCAGACAAATGTAAAAATGCCTGATGCGCTGCGCTTATCAGGCCTACTGGGTGAGTTGCAATATATTGAATTTGCACGATCTTGTAGGCCAGATAAGGCGTTTACGCCGCATCCAGCATGAAACGATGAGCATGTTATCTACAATCTGTAGAGTTTGACACAGGACTTCTATTTTTCCGCTTATCCGTGTCCCATCTCCCATTTTCCCTCACCCGCGCCGTCACTGCCTTGTCATCTTTCTGACACCTTACTATCTTACAAATGTAACAAAAAAGTTATTTTTCTGTAATTCGAGCATGTCATGTTACCCCGCGAGCATAAAACGCGTGAATTCGCGCATTCGGTACAACAAGAGAGATAAACGATGAAACCGTTACATTATACAGCTTCAGCACTGGCGCTCGGACTGGCGTTAATGGGGAATGCACAGGCAGTGACGATCATTCCGTTCTGGCATTCTATGGAAGGGGAACTGGGTAAAGAGGTTGATTCTCTGGCTCAACGTTTTAACGCCGAAAACCCGGATTACAAAATTGTACCGACCTATAAAGGCAACTACGAACAGAATTTAAGTGCGGGGATTGCCGCATTTCGTACCGGCAACGCTCCGGCTATTTTGCAGGTTTATGAAGTTGGCACCGCCACCATGATGGCGTCGAAAGCCATTAAACCGGTATATGACGTGTTTAAAGAGGCGGGGATTCAATTCGATGAGTCGCAGTTTGTGCCGACGGTTTCAGGTTACTACTCCGACAGCAAAACGGGCCACTTACTCTCCCAGCCGTTCAACAGCTCGACCCCCGTACTCTATTACAACAAAGACGCCTTCAAGAAAGCAGGATTAGACCCGGAACAGCCGCCGAAAACCTGGCAGGATCTGGCGGACTATGCCGCAAAACTGAAAGCCTCCGGTATGAAGTGCGGCTACGCCAGCGGCTGGCAGGGCTGGATCCAACTGGAAAACTTTAGCGCCTGGAACGGTCTGCCGTTTGCCAGCAAAAACAACGGTTTTGACGGCACGGACGCGGTGCTGGAGTTCAACAAGCCGGAGCAGGTGAAACACATTGCCATGCTCGAGGAGATGAACAAGAAGGGCGATTTCAGCTATGTCGGGCGTAAGGATGAATCCACCGAGAAGTTCTATAACGGTGATTGCGCGATGACCACCGCCTCTTCCGGTTCGCTTGCCAACATTCGCGAGTACGCCAAATTCAACTATGGCGTAGGCATGATGCCTTACGACGCCGATGCGAAAGATGCGCCACAAAATGCCATTATCGGCGGAGCCAGCCTGTGGGTGATGCAGGGCAAAGATAAAGAAACGTATACCGGCGTGGCGAAGTTCCTCGACTTCCTCGCGAAGCCAGAAAACGCTGCTGAGTGGCATCAGAAAACCGGTTATCTGCCAATTACCAAGGCGGCGTATGACCTGACCCGTGAGCAGGGCTTTTATGAGAAAAACCCAGGGGCGGATACCGCGACACGTCAGATGCTGAACAAGCCGCCGTTGCCGTTCACCAAAGGGCTGCGTCTGGGCAACATGCCGCAAATCCGCGTGATTGTGGATGAAGAGCTGGAGAGCGTGTGGACCGGTAAGAAGACACCGCAGCAGGCGCTGGATACCGCCGTTGAGCGTGGGAACCAGTTACTGCGCCGCTTTGAGCAGTCTACGAAGTCTTAATTCTCTTACCCTCACCCTAACCCTCTCCCAAAGGGAGAGGGGACCGATCGGCGTGGTGGAAAAGTACCGTGTCGGTTTGCAACTTTGCTCGGTGGAAAAGTATGCACCGCCTTTCTCCCTCGCCCCTCTGGGGAGAGGGCCGGGGTGAGGGGAACACAACACGAAGAGTTTATTTATGTCATCATCCCGTCCGGTGTTCCGCTCGCGCTGGCTGCCCTATTTGCTGGTCGCGCCGCAGCTCATCATCACCGTTATCTTTTTTATCTGGCCTGCGGGCGAAGCGTTGTGGTACTCGCTACAAAGCGTCGATCCGTTTGGTTTCTCCAGCCAGTTTGTCGGCCTGGATAACTTCGTCACGCTGTTCCATGACAGCTACTATCTCGACTCCTTCTGGACGACGATAAAATTCAGCACCTTTGTCACCGTCAGCGGTTTGCTGGTGTCGCTGTTCTTCGCGGCGCTGGTGGAGTACATCGTGCGCGGCAGCCGTTTCTATCAAACCTTAATGCTGCTGCCTTACGCTGTGGCACCCGCCGTTGCCGCCGTATTGTGGATCTTCCTGTTTAACCCTGGTCGTGGGCTGATCACTCATTTTCTCGCTGAGTTCGGCTACGACTGGAACCACGCGCAAAACAGCGGTCAGGCGATGTTCCTGGTGGTGTTTGCCTCGGTGTGGAAGCAAATCAGCTACAACTTTCTGTTCTTCTATGCCGCGCTGCAATCCATTCCCCGTTCGTTGATTGAAGCCGCAGCCATCGACGGTGCAGGGCCGATTCGCCGCTTCTTTAAGATCGCGCTGCCGCTTATCGCCCCGGTGAGTTTCTTCCTGCTGGTGGTGAACCTGGTCTACGCCTTCTTCGATACCTTCCCGGTAATCGACGCCGCCACGTCCGGTGGGCCAGTACAGGCCACCACGACGCTGATTTATAAGATTTACCGCGAAGGCTTTACCGGACTGGATCTGGCTTCGTCTGCCGCGCAGTCGGTGGTGTTGATGTTCCTCGTCATCGTGCTGACGGTGGTGCAGTTCCGCTATGTTGAAAGCAAGGTGCGTTACCAATGATTGAGAACCGTCCGTGGCTGACGATATTCAGCCATACCATGCTGATCCTCGGGATCGCGGTGATCCTCTTCCCGCTGTACGTGGCGTTTGTCGCGGCGACGCTGGATAAACAAGCCGTCTACGCCGCGCCGATGACGCTCATCCCCGGCACGCATCTGCTGGAAAACATCCACAACATCTGGGTGAACGGAGTAGGCACGAATAGTGCGCCGTTCTGGCGGATGTTGCTTAACAGCTTTGTGATGGCGTTCAGCATTACGCTCGGCAAAATTACCGTCTCGATGCTCTCGGCATTCGCTATTGTCTGGTTTCGTTTTCCGCTGCGTAACCTCTTTTTCTGGATGATTTTTATCACCCTGATGCTGCCGGTTGAAGTGCGTATCTTCCCGACGGTAGAAGTGATCGCCAATCTGAAGATGCTCGACAGCTACGCAGGTTTAACGCTGCCGCTGATGGCCTCGGCGACCGCCACCTTCCTGTTCCGTCAGTTCTTTATGACCCTACCGGATGAACTGGTGGAAGCGGCGCGGATCGACGGCGCGTCGCCAATGCGTTTCTTTTGCGACATTGTTTTTCCGTTGTCGAAAACCAATCTGGCGGCGCTGTTTGTGATCACCTTTATTTACGGCTGGAACCAGTATCTATGGCCGTTGTTGATTATTACCGACGTTGATCTCGGCACCACCGTGGCAGGGATTAAAGGGATGATCGCTACTGGCGAAGGCACAACGGAATGGAACTCGGTGATGGCGGCGATGTTGTTAACCCTGATCCCACCAGTAGTGATTGTTTTAGTGATGCAGCGTGCCTTCGTGCGCGGCCTGGTCGATAGTGAGAAATAAGATGGCAGGACTGAAATTACAGGCAGTAACCAAAAGCTGGGATGGCAAAACCCAGGTCATTAAACCGCTGACCCTTGATGTGGCGGATGGCGAATTTATCGTGATGGTCGGGCCGTCTGGCTGCGGGAAATCGACGCTGCTGCGCATGGTTGCCGGGCTGGAGCGGGTGACCGAGGGCGATATCTGGATCAACAATGAGCGTGTGACCGAAATGGAGCCGAAAGATCGCGGGATTGCGATGGTGTTCCAGAACTACGCGCTTTATCCGCATATGAGTGTCGAAGAAAACATGGCGTGGGGGCTGAAAATTCGCGGCATGGGCAAGCAGCAAATTGCCGAACGTGTTAAAGAAGCGGCGCGCATTCTGGAACTGGACGGCCTGCTTAAGCGCCGACCGCGCGAGCTTTCCGGCGGGCAGCGCCAGCGTGTGGCGATGGGGCGCGCGATTGTGCGCGATCCGGCGGTATTTTTGTTTGATGAGCCGCTCTCTAACCTTGATGCCAAGCTGCGCGTGCAGATGCGCCTTGAGTTGCAACAGTTGCACCGTCGTCTGAAAACAACTTCACTCTACGTTACTCACGATCAGGTTGAGGCGATGACGCTCGCCCAGCGGGTGATGGTGATGAACGGCGGCGTTGCTGAACAGATTGGCACACCGGTGGAAGTGTACGAAAAGCCCGCCAGCCTGTTTGTGGCGAGTTTTATCGGCAGTCCGGCGATGAACCTGCTGACAGGACGTGTGAATAACGAAGGCTCGCATTTCGAACTGGATGGGGGGATCGCGCTACCGCTAAATGGTGGCTGCCGTCAGTATGCCGGACATAAAATGACCCTCGGTATTCGCCCGGAACATATTGCGTTAAGCTCACAAACAGAGGGCGGCGTACCGCTGGTGATGGACACGCTGGAGATCCTCGGCGCTGATAACCTGGCGCACGGACGCTGGGGCGAACAGAAGCTGGTGGTAAGACTGGCGCATCAGGAGCGCCCGACGGCAGGTAGCACGCTGTGGCTGCATCTGCCGGAAAATCAGCTACATCTTTTTGATGGTGAAACAGGACAACGAGTATGAGTAACTGGCCTTATCCCCGCATCGTCGCCCATCGTGGCGGCGGTAAACTGGCTCCGGAAAACACCCTGGCGGCAATCGATGTGGGGGCAAAATACGGTCATAAGATGATCGAATTTGACGCGAAGTTATCGAAAGATGGCGAGATCTTCTTGCTCCATGACGATAATCTCGAACGTACCAGCAACGGTTGGGGCGTCGCGGGTGAGCTGAACTGGCAGGATTTACTGCGCGTGGATGCAGGCAGTTGGTACAGCAAAGCGTTTAAAGGCGAGCCGTTGCCTTTGCTTTCGCAAGTAGCAGAACGCTGCCGCGAACACGGGATGATGGCGAATATCGAAATCAAACCCACCACTGGCACTGGGCCATTAACGGGTAAAATGGTGGCGCTGGCGGCGCGCGAGCTTTGGGCAGGTATGACGCCGCCGCTGCTGTCATCGTTTGAGATTGATGCTTTAGAAGCTGCGCAACAGGCTGCACCGGAACTGCCGCGCGGTTTGTTGCTTGATGAATGGCGCGACGACTGGCGCGAACTGACCACGCGGCTGGGCTGCGTCTCTATTCATCTCAATCATAAGTTGCTCGATAAAGCGCGAGTGAGGCAGTTGAAAGACGCTGGATTACGGATTCTGGTGTATACCGTCAACAGACCCCAGCGCGCGACAGAGTTGCTGCGCTGGGGCGTGGATTGCATCTGTACCGATGCGATTGACGTGATTGGTCCGAACTTTACGGCCCAATAGTTTTCAACGGAATATCAGGCTGCGGCGTGCTGGGCTGATTCAGCATGTCGCCGTTTCTCCTCTCCGGCAGCATATGCTGCTGATTCAACGAACTATCCGGATTACGGTTGCTGTTTAACATCCCGCCGTTGGTGTTGGGCAGCATTTGCTGCCGGGCGGGATTTCGCTCCCCCGGCTGTGACTGCAACACCCGCTGAGAATTATTGTTTATCTGGTTTTCTAAATGCTGCTGTTGCAACTGAGTTTGCGTTTTCAGTTGCTGATTCAGCATCCCTTTTTGCTGGATTTGCTGATTCTGCATCTGGGTTTGCATCCGCTGCTGGCTGGGTATCTGATACCCCGGCTGGTTAGGGTTGTTCAGAGTATTAATGGGCTGTGCAAAGCCGACAAACGGCAGGAGTGCCGTAAGGATCAGAAGTCGTTTCATCGCGTATCCTCCTCTGAAGATATTCTTTAAGTTTACTCGCTTCCCGGCAAAACGATGATTAATTCAGAGTTATATACCAGGCTTAGCTGGGGTTGCCCCACACATAACTGGAGAATAACGATGATAAAACCGACGTTTTTACGCCGGGCGGCGATTACAGCTTTGCTTTCAGGATGTTGTTTTAGTGCGGCAGCCGCGCCACCTGCGCCGCCGCCTGTCTCGTATGGCGTGGAGGAAGATGTCTTTCATCCGGTACGCGCGAAGCAGGGGATGGTGGCGTCTGTAGATGCTACTGCCACTCAGGTGGGGGTGGATATCCTTAAAGAAGGTGGTAATGCCGTTGATGCCGCCGTGGCGGTGGGATATGCGCTGGCGGTAACGCATCCGCAGGCAGGGAATCTGGGCGGCGGCGGTTTTATGCTGATCCGCACTAAAGATGGAAATACGACTTCTATTGATTTCCGTGAGATGGCACCCGCCAAAGCAACCCGCGATATGTTCCTCGATGATCAGGGCAACCCGGACAGCAAAAAATCACTCACTTCGCATCTGGCCTCAGGAACGCCTGGCACGGTCGCAGGCTTCTCGCTGGCGCTGGAGACGTACGGCACCATGCCGCTGAACAAAGTGGTGCAACCGGCGTTTAAACTGGCGCGCGATGGTTTTATCGTTAACGACGCGCTGGCCGACGATCTCAAAACTTACGGCAGTGAAGTGCTGCCGAATCACGAAAACAGCAAGGCTATCTTCTGGAAAGAGGGCGAACCGCTGAAAAAGGGCGACAAACTGGTGCAGGCGAACCTGGCAAAGAGCCTGGAGATGATTGCCGAAAACGGCCCGGACGAATTCTACAAAGGCACGATAGCTGAGCAGATCGCCCAGGAGATGCAGAAAAACGGCGGCCTGGTAAGCAAAGAAGATTTAGCGGCGTATAAAGCGGTGGAACGCACACCGATTAGCGGCGATTATCGCGGGTATCAGGTTTACTCCATGCCACCGCCATCCTCCGGCGGGATTCATATCGTGCAGATTCTGAATATCCTGGAAAACTTCGATATGAAGAAATATGGCTTTGGCAGCGCCGATGCGATGCAAATCATGGCAGAAGCTGAGAAATACGCCTACGCCGACCGCTCGGAATATCTTGGCGACCCGGATTTTGTCAAAGTGCCGTGGCAGGCGCTGACCAATAAAGCCTATGCCAAATCCATTGCCGATCAAATTGATATCAATAAAGCGAAGCCGTCCAGCGAAATTCGCCCAGGCAAACTTGCGCCTTATGAGAGTAATCAAACAACCCATTACTCAGTGGTGGATAAAGACGGTAACGCGGTGGCGGTGACCTATACGCTGAATACCACTTTCGGTACGGGGATTGTCGCGGGTGAGAGCGGTATTCTGCTTAACAATCAGATGGATGATTTCTCAGCCAAACCAGGTGTACCGAACGTTTACGGGCTGGTAGGCGGCGATGCCAACGCCGTCGGGCCAAACAAACGCCCGCTGTCGTCGATGTCACCAACGATTGTGGTGAAAGACGGTAAAACCTGGCTGGTTACCGGTAGCCCAGGAGGTAGCCGGATTATCACCACCGTGCTGCAAATGGTAGTGAACAGCATCGATTATGGAATGAACGTCGCCGAAGCGACCAATGCGCCGCGTTTCCATCATCAGTGGTTGCCGGACGAGCTGCGAGTCGAGAAAGGATTTAGCCCGGATACACTCAAGCTGCTGGAAGCAAAAGGTCAGAAAGTGGCGCTGAAAGAGGCGATGGGCAGCACACAAAGCATTATGGTTGGGCCGGAGGGTGAGTTATACGGCGCATCCGACCCGCGCTCGGTGGATGATTTAACAGCGGGGTATTAATATCTTAAGCCCTCTCCCGGTAGGTGAGGGCTTAAATGACAAACTTAGATTGCAAATTCTTTATTTCACCCGCGCCATAAAATACGCATCGACATATTCGCCATTTCGCAACGCGTACTTTTTACCAGTTCCTTCAATCTCAAAACCGTGTTTTTTATAGACCTTAATTGCCGGGGCGTTATCGACAAACACGGTTAGTTCAATGCGATCTACCCGCAGCCAGTTGTCGCACATCTCAATCATCTCTCGCATCAGGGCGCTGGCGACGCCGCGATTGTGCCAGCGGGAGTCGACGCAGATACCAAAATCGGCAACATGACTGCGGCGCGGGCGTTGCTGCACGTCAATGGTGAGATGACCCACGACGGTTCCATCAATACAGGCGACTAACTGTTTGATGCCGGGACGATCGGCGAGTCGCTCCTGCCACAGATGATCGGAAGGATGAGGCACCTGTAGCGTGTTGTAATACACCTCCGGCTGGGCGTGAATTTGCCGAATGGCCTCGTAATCGCGCGTTTCAGCGTGGCGTATCACTATCTCACTCATTCCTCTGTCCTCTTTGGGGTAAATGTCCCTTTCAACATCATTGACTTTCAAATACGAGTCAAATGCATTTTTTTGCAAAAAGTGTTGGACAAGTGCGAATGAGAATGATTATTATTGTCTCGCGATCAGGAAGACCCTCGCGGAGAACCTGAAAGCACGACATTGCTCACATTGCTTCCAGTATTACTTAGCCAGCCGGGTGCTGGCTTTTTTTTTGCTTGTCATTTTGTCCAAGGGGAATGTTCCTCGTGTTGAGACAAATGCAAAATCGCCTGATGCGCTACGCTTATCAGCCTACAAACCTGTGCCCGAACCGTAGGTTGGATAAGGCGTTCACGCCGCATCCGGCATGATCAAAGTGCACTTTGCCAACAATCTGACGTACTGAAGCACAGGCATAGGAACCACGTCCGCTTTGCGTTAAGGTGTAACTAACCACCTTAAAAAAGGACGAAATCATGGCCATCAACTGCGCCTTTATTGGCTTCGGCAAAAGCACCACCCGTTACCATCTGCCGTATGTACTTAACCGCAAGGATAGCTGGCATGTCGCGCATATTTTCCGCCGCCATGCGAAGCCGGAAGAACAGGCTCCTGTCTACTCGCATATCCATTTCACCAGCGATCTCGACGAAGTATTAAACGATCCTGACGTTAAGCTGGTTATCGTCTGCACTCACGCTGACAGCCACTTCGAGTACGCGAAGCGTGCGCTGGAAGCCGGGAAAAATGTGCTGGTCGAAAAACCGTTCACCCCGACGCTTGCGCAGGCGAAAGAGCTGTTTGCGCTGGCAAAAAGCAAAGGGCTGACCGTCACGCCGTATCAGAATCGCCGCTTTGACTCCTGCTTCCTGACGGCGAAAAAAGCGATTGAAAGCGGCAAGCTGGGAGAGATTGTCGAAGTGGAAAGCCATTTTGACTACTACCGCCCGGTGGCAGAAACCAAACCTGGACTGCCGCAGGATGGCGCATTTTATGGCCTTGGCGTGCATACCCTCGACCAGATTATCTCGCTGTTCGGTCGCCCGGATCATGTGGCTTACGACATTCGCAGCCTGCGTAATAAAGCCAACCCGGATGACACCTTCGAAGCGCAGCTGTTTTATGGTGATTTGAAAGCCATCGTCAAAACCAGCCATCTGGTGAAAATCGATTATCCGAAATTTATCGTTCACGGTAAGAAAGGTACATTTATTAAATACGGCATCGACCAGCAGGAAACCAGCCTGAAGGCTAATATTATGCCGGGCGAACCGGGATTCGCAGCGGATGATTCGGTCGGTGTGCTGGAGTATGTCAATGACGAGGGCGTGACGGTAAGAGAAGAGATGAAGCCGGAGGTGGGCGACTACGGACGCGTATATGATGCGCTGTATCAAACCATCACTACCGGTGCACCAAATTACGTCAAGGAATCTGAAGTTCTTACTAATCTGGAAATCCTTGAGCGTGGTTTTGAACAAGCTTCTCCCTCTACAGTGACTCTCGCGAAGTAAGTTTGATGGCTCCTCGAATAGTTCAATTTTTTTGAACAGAGGGGTCAATTTTCACCCTCTATCATCCCAGGCGGATCGGGTCCACACTAAGCCCATCGAAAACATTCAGGGGGTGAATACAAATGATCTACTTACGCAAAGCAAATGAACGTGGTCATGCGAATCATGGCTGGCTGGACTCCTGGCACACTTTCTCTTTTGCCAACTATTACGATCCGAATTTTATGGGCTTCTCCGCGCTGCGTGTCATTAACGACGACGTGATTGAAGCAGGGCAGGGTTTCGGCACTCACCCACATAAAGATATGGAAATTTTGACCTACGTGCTGGAAGGTACTGTTGAGCATCAGGACAGCATGGGCAATAAAGAGCAGGTTCCGGCGGGCGAGTTCCAGATTATGAGTGCGGGTACGGGTATTCGTCACTCAGAGTACAACCCAAGCAGCACCGAGCGTCTGCATCTGTATCAGATCTGGATCATGCCAGAAGAAAACGGCATTACGCCGCGTTATGAACAGCGTCGCTTTGATGCCGTGCAGGGCAAACAACTGGTGCTCTCGCCGGATGCGCGTGATGGTTCGTTGAAAGTGCATCAGGATATGGAACTGTATCGCTGGGCGCTGCTGAAAGATGAACAGTCTGTGCATCAGATTGCCGCTGAACGCCGCGTCTGGATCCAGGTAGTGAAAGGCAATGTCACCATTAACGGTGTAAAAGCCTCGACCAGTGATGGTCTGGCAATCTGGGATGAGCAGGCAATCTCCATCCACGCCGATAGCGACAGTGAAATTCTGCTGTTCGATTTGCCGCCAGTCTAAATTTATCTCACAAACCTTCCTGAGGAATCAGGAAGGTTGTGATGCGTCCGTGGTAAACTAAAGGAATCTATCCCTTTTGTACCCTTCAGGACGATGAAAAAGAAAAGACCCGTACTTCAGGATGTGGCTGACCGTGTAGGCGTGACCAAAATGACGGTCAGCCGTTTTTTACGCAACCCGGAGCAGGTCTCCGTCGCCTTACGTGGCAAGATTGCCGCCGCTCTTGATGAACTGGGTTATATTCCCAACCGCGCGCCCGATATCCTCTCAAATGCCACCAGCCGGGCAATTGGCGTCCTGTTACCTTCTCTCACCAACCAGGTTTTCGCGGAAGTATTACGCGGCATCGAAAGCGTTACCGACGCGCACGGTTATCAGACTATGCTGGCGCACTACGGTTATAAACCGGAAATGGAACAAGAGCGCCTCGAATCAATGCTCTCATGGAATATCGACGGGCTGATCCTCACCGAACGAACCCACACGCCGCGCACCTTAAAGATGATTGAAGTGGCAGGTATTCCAGTGGTGGAGCTGATGGACAGTAAATCTCCGTGCCTCGATATCGCCGTCGGTTTTGATAACTTTGAAGCGGCACGCCAGATGACCACCGCCATTATTGCTCGCGGGCATCGTCACATTGCCTATCTCGGCGCACGTCTCGACGAACGTACTATCATCAAACAGAAGGGATACGAACAGGCGATGCTGGATGCCGGCCTGGTGCCATATAGCGTGATGGTTGAACAATCTTCTTCTTACTCTTCAGGTATTGAACTGATTCGCCAGGCGCGGAGGGAATATCCGCAGTTAGATGGCGTATTCTGTACCAACGATGACCTGGCTGTCGGCGCAGCGTTTGAATGTCAGCGTCTGGGGCTGAAAATTCCTGATGATATGGCAATTGCCGGTTTCCACGGCCACGATATTGGTCAGGTGATGGAGCCACGGCTGGCGAGCGTGCTGACGCCGCGTGAGCGGATGGGCAGCATTGGCGCTGAACGCCTGCTGGCGCGTATTCGTGGCGAAGCAGTGACACCGAAAATGTTAGATTTAGGTTTCACCTTGTCACCGGGCGGATCTATTTAAGCTCACAAATTTGAAGTAGCTCACACTTATACACTTAAGGCACGGATGGATATTGCTTCTGATTTTGTCCGGCTGGACAATGTTACCGATAACAGTTACCCGTAACATTTTTAATTCTTGTATTGTGGGGGCACCACTTTGAGCACGACTAACCATGATCACCACATTTACGTCTTGATGGGCGTATCGGGCAGCGGCAAATCTGCGGTCGCCAGTGAAGTGGCGCATCAACTTCATGCCGCGTTTCTTGATGGCGATTTCCTCCATCCGCGTCGCAATATCGAAAAAATGGCGTCCGGTGAACCGCTGAATGATGACGATCGCAAACCGTGGTTACAGGCGCTGAACGACGCCGCGTTTGCCATGCAGCGTACCAATAAAGTGTCGCTGATCGTCTGTTCCGCACTGAAAAAGCACTATCGCGACCTGCTGCGCGCGGGTAATCCGAATCTCTCTTTCATCTACCTGAAAGGCGATTTTGATGTAATTGAAAGCCGTCTGAAAGCGCGTAAAGGCCATTTCTTTAAAACCCAAATGCTGGTGACGCAGTTTGAAACGCTGCAAGAACCGGGTGCGGACGAAACCGATGTACTGGTGGTGGATATCGATCAACCGCTGGAAGGTGTTGTGGCAAGCACCATTGAGGTTATTAAAAAAGGCAAATAAGTAGTGAGTACATTAACGCTTGTTTTAACAGCAGTAGGGTCTGTTTTACTGCTGCTGTTTTTAGTCATGAAAGCGCGTATGCACGCTTTCCTGGCTTTGATGGTGGTGTCTATGGGGGCTGGCCTTTTTTCCGGTATGCCGCTCGATAAAATCGCAGCGACGATGGAAAAAGGGATGGGAGGCACCCTCGGCTTCCTGGCGGTGGTTGTCGCTCTGGGAGCCATGTTTGGCAAGATCTTACATGAAACCGGCGCAGTCGATCAGATTGCCGTCAAAATGCTCAAATCCTTCGGTCACAGCCGCGCGCATTATGCCATTGGCCTTGCGGGGCTGGTTTGTGCGCTACCGCTGTTCTTTGAAGTGGCGATTGTTCTGCTGATTAGCGTTGCTTTCTCAATGGCGCGCCATACCGGCACGAACCTGGTGAAACTGGTTATCCCGTTATTCGCCGGCGTGGCGGCAGCGGCGGCGTTCTTATTGCCGGGGCCAGCGCCAATGCTGCTGGCATCGCAGATGAACGCCGACTTTGGCTGGATGATCCTGATCGGTCTGTGTGCGGCAATTCCGGGAATGATTATTGCCGGGCCGCTGTGGGGTAATTTCATCAGCCGCTACGTGGAACTGCATATTCCTGACGACATCAGCGAACCACATCTCGGCGAAGGCAAAATGCCATCTTTCGGATTCAGCCTGTCGCTGATCCTGTTGCCGCTGGTGCTGGTAGGTCTTAAAACCATTGCCGCGCGTTTTGTGCCGGAAGGCTCTACCGCTTACGAATGGTTCGAGTTTATCGGTCATCCGTTTACCGCGATTCTGGTTGCTTGTCTGGTGGCGATTTATGGTCTGGCGATGCGTCAGGGTATGCCGAAAGACAAAGTGATGGAGATTTGCGGTCACGCGCTGCAACCGGCGGGGATCATTCTGCTGGTAATTGGTGCGGGTGGCGTGTTCAAACAGGTGCTGGTTGATTCTGGCGTAGGTCCGGCACTAGGCGAAGCGTTAACCGGGATGGGGCTGCCGATTGCGATTACCTGCTTCGTGCTGGCCGCTGCAGTGCGCATCATTCAGGGTTCTGCAACGGTTGCCTGCTTAACGGCGGTAGGGCTGGTGATGCCGGTTATTGAACAACTGAACTACTCTGGTGCGCAAATGGCGGCGCTGTCGATTTGTATCGCTGGTGGTTCGATTGTTGTCAGCCACGTTAACGACGCCGGTTTCTGGTTGTTCGGTAAATTTACCGGCGCGACCGAAGCCGAAACGCTGAAAACCTGGACCATGATGGAAACCATCCTCGGCACTGTCGGTGCTATCGTCGGGATGATTGCGTTCCAGCTGTTGAGTTAATTACCGCGACAAATTACTGCGAGCTTGCTCGCAGTAATTCATTTCTCTTTTTTCCTCTCTTCATCTTTTTGATCTCTCTCGCAAAAATACTGGCTCATTATCCGTTCTAATCACTGCGTTAACGGACGCAGGAGAAGATGATGGAGAAACACGGAGCTGAATTGCTGTTACAGCGGATGTTAAGTAACACCACCGCTACCTTCAGGGAAGGGCAATGGGAAGCTATAGATGCGGTGGTTAATCAGCGGCGAAAACTGCTGGTTGTACAGCGCACTGGCTGGGGGAAAAGCGCCGTGTACTTCATCGCCAGTAAAATCTTCCGCGATCGCGGCGCTGGCCCGACAATTATCATCTCTCCTTTGCTTGCCCTGATGCGTAACCAGGTTGCCGCCGCTGAACGGTTAGGTATTACGGCTGAAACGTTGAATTCTACAAACAGGGAAGAATGGCAGCGCATTAGCGATAATTTGCTGCAAGGTGAGGTCGATTGCTTGCTGGTTTCCCCGGAACGTTTGGCAAACCAGGACTTTATCGAAACGGTTTTATATCCTATAGCCGATCGTATTGGCTTGCTTGTGGTCGACGAGGCGCACTGCATCTCTGATTGGGGCCACGATTTTCGCCCGGATTACCGACGTATATTAGATATTTTGCGCCAGTTGCCTGCGAATACCCCTGTTCTGGGTACAACCGCGACAGCGAATAACCGTGTCGTTGAGGATATCCGTCAGCAATTGGGTGACATTGTGATTCAGCGTGGAACGCTGGCTCGCGAAAGTTTGGCGCTTGATGCCTTAGTCTTAGGTGAACAGTCATCCCGTCTGGCATGGTTAGCGACGGTTATCCCTCAGTTTTCCAAATCGGGAATTGTTTATACCCTGACTACGCGCGATGCCGAACTTGTCGCCGAGTGGTTAAGGAAAAATGGTATCAGTGCATTTGCGTACTACAGCGGCGTGACTTGTGAAGGCGCGAAAGATTCTAATACTGCCAGGGAATATCTGGAGCAGGCACTGCTGGCAAATAAAATCAAAGTGCTGGTCGCGACGACGGCATTAGGTATGGGGTTTGATAAACCTGATTTAGGTTTCGTCATTCATTATCAGATGCCGGGGTCGATTGTTGGTTACTACCAACAGGTGGGGCGTGCCGGGCGTGCTATAGATTCCGCAGTTGGCATATTGCTTTGTGGTGGCGAAGACCGCGCTATTCATCAATTCTTCCGTGAAAGCGCCTTTCCTGCGGAGGCACAAATTCATGAAATACTCAACGTACTTAGCGAGAATGACGGTCTTACTCTACGAGGCATTGAACAACGGACGAATCTCCGTTATGGGCAAATAGAAAAAGCACTGAAATTATTGGTAGCTGAAAATCCATCGCCTGTGGTGTATACCGAGAAATTATGGCGCAGAACTATCGTCAGTTTTTCTCCTGACCATGAACGAATTAACCATTTGATGAATCAGAGAAAAAGTGAACTGGCAGACGTTGAAAGCTATATCACGACTAAGGAGTGCAAAATGCAATTTCTGCGCCGCGCACTCGATGAGCCAAGTGCCGAACGTTGTGGTAAATGTAGCAGTTGTCTTCAGCATCCGTTGTTGTCGCCCGACATTGATAGCGGCTTACTCCATGCAGCAAATTTATTTATTAAACACGCTGACCTGCCATTAAATCTCAATAAACAGGTGGCATCTGGGGCTTTTACGCAATACGGATTTAAAGGGAACTTACCTGCGGATTTACAAGGATCTACGGGGCGAATCCTTTCTCGTTGGGGGGATTCCGGGTGGGGAAAGCAGGTCGCACAGGAGAAAAAAATGGGGCGCTTCAGTGATGAGCTGGTGGAGGCATGTGCGGAAATGGTTCGCCAACGCTGGAATCCACATCCTGAACCAACCTGGGTATGCTGCGTTCCTTCATTAAGGCACCTCGACCTGGTTCCTGATTTTGCCCGGCGACTGGCGGCGAAACTTGGCTTACCTTTTATTGATGCCATTGACAAAGTCGTGGACAATCCACCACAGAAAATACAGCAAAACCGTTTTCACCAGTGTCAAAATCTCGACGGGGCGTTTGTGATTACCCCTCCTTTGATGCCAGGCCCGGCGTTGCTGGTTGACGATATCGTGGATTCTGCATGGACGCTGACAGTTCTGACAGCACTGTTACGCCAGGCAGGTTGCCCGACGGTTTATCCTCTTGCCCTTGCTTCTACCTCGGTAAAAAATTGATGAATCTTTCAGCCAATGCACAAGCGACTCTCCTGCTAACCAGCGATTTTTCTCGCGCGGCGGCGAGTGAGCATAAACCTCTTAGCAATAGTGAATGGGGGAAGTTTGCATTATGGCTGAAGCACCAACGTATCAGTCCCGCCGATCTTCTGGTGTCGCAACCGCAAGAGAAACTTACAGGCTGGAGCGATCCGCGTATTTCTCAGGAGCGTATTCTTGGCTTGCTGGCGCGCGGTCATAGTCTGGCGTTGGCGGTAGATAAGTGGCAACGCGCTGGTTTATGGATCTTAACCCGAGGCGATGCCGATTATCCCGTTCGCTTGAAAAACCGATTGCGAACGGATGCCCCTCCCGTTTTATTTGGCTGCGGGAATAAAGCATTACTGCAAGCGGAAGGTATGGCGATTGTTGGCTCACGAGATGCTCCGACTGCCGATTTGCGCTATACCCAACAACTGGCAGCGAAACTGGCTCAACAGAGGATTTGCGTTATCTCTGGTGGTGCGCGAGGTATTGATGAATGTGCAATGACGTCGGCACTAGAGGCAGGGGGAACGGCCGTTGGCGTATTAGCTGATAGCTTGTTAAAAACGAGCACGTTAGTGAAATGGCGTGAAGGGCTTATAGCAGGCAATCTGGTGTTGATTTCGCCGTTTTACCCAGAAGTACGTTTCACCGTCGGCAATGCGATGGCGCGGAATAAATATATTTATTGCCTTGCGGAAAGCGCAATGGTTGTGCGTGCGGGAATGACCGGTGGAACGATAACCGGGGCGATGGAGGCATTAAAACATCAGTGGCTGCCTGTCCTGGTTAAACCAAATCAGGATGAGCAATCAGCCAATTCACGATTAGTAGAAAATGGGGCGTCATGGAGTGCTGAACAGGCTGAAAATGTGACGATCAGACTGCCAGACGTTCCTGGGCTGATGTATGACAGAGTACGCCGTAACGCTCAACCAGAACTGTTTTCACTGCATGAAGATGACGCAAATTACGCAGGAATGCCCGCGCATACGCCTGTCGATTTTTATCAACTCTTTGTAGCGGAACTGGCGATCCTTGCAAAGGAATCGATAAGTATTGAAAGGCTGGCGTCTTGTACTGGTTTAACCATCGAACAAGCTAGCGTATGGCTGAATCGCGCAGAAGAAGAGGGAAGAGTTATCCGATTGGGCGAAGGTCATTATCAGTTCAGGTAATAAAACAGGTGCCGCGTCAGGTTGTGTGCAGCACCTGTTTGAACCTTACCCCTTCATCCACATCCGAACGCCGTCGAGGAACATCTGGGTTGCCATCATCACCAGAATCAATCCCATCAGGCGTTCCAGCGCATTCACCCCTTTCTCGCCCAGCAGACGTAAAAACAGCGATGACTGTAGCAGGATGACAAATGTGCCGCCCCAGGCCAGCAGCAGGGCAATCACCAGATGCCCCATCTGATTCGGGTACTGATGAGACAGCAACATCAGCGTGGCGAGAATTGTCGGCCCGGCGACCAGTGGAATGGCTAATGGCACGATAAACGGCTCTTCACCAGCCGGAAGCCCGCTGCTGTTTCCCGAGGCGCTGGGGAAAATCATCTTAATGGCGATCAGAAACAGAATGATGCCGCCAGAAATGGAGACGGTTTCCGCCCGTAGGCTAAGAAATGCCAGAATTTTCTCACCCGCAAACAGGAACACCAGCATCACCAGGAGAGCAATAAGCAACTCTCGCACCATGATTGCCCGACGTCTTTTCGGTTCAGTATGTTTCAGTACGGACATAAAAATAGGTAGGTTTCCGAGCGGATCCATAATCAAGATCAATAAAACTGCTGCAGAAATGATTTCATTCATAACTCAAGTTCCCTGATAATTGCGTTGGACTTTCTGCGTGCTATGAAAGCAGGATAAGTCGCATTACTGATTGCTTCGCTATCATTGATTAATTTCACTTGCGACTTTGGCTGCTTTTTGTATGGTGAAAGATGTGCCACGAGGACACCGGCACATATATACAGCACACATCTTTGCAGGAAAAAAACGCTTATGAAAAATGTTGGTTTTATCGGCTGGCGCGGTATGGTCGGCTCCGTTCTCATGCAACGCATGGTTGAAGAGCGCGACTTCGACGCCATTCGCCCTGTCTTCTTTTCGACTTCCCAGCCTGGTCAGGCTGCACCGTCCTTTGGCGGTACTACCGGCACACTTCAGGATGCCTTTGATCTGGAGGCGCTGCAGGCCCTCGATATCATCGTAACCTGTCAGGGCGGCGATTATACCAACGAAATCTATCCAAAGCTCCGTGAGAACGGGTGGCAAGGTTACTGGATTGACGCAGCATCGTCTCTGCGCATGAAAGACGACGCCATTATCATCCTTGACCCGGTCAATCAGGACGTCATTACTGACGGATTAAATAAAGGCATCAGGACTTTTGTTGGCGGTAACTGTACCGTAAGCCTGATGTTGATGTCGTTAGGCGGTTTATTCGCCAATGATCTTGTTGATTGGGTTTCCGTTGCAACCTACCAGGCGGCTTCCGGCGGTGGTGCGCGACATATGCGGGAGTTGTTAACCCAGATGGGCCAACTGTATGGCCATGTGGCGGATGAACTCGCAACCCCGTCCTCTGCTATTCTCAATATTGAACGCAAAGTCACGACCTTAACCCGCAGCGGCGAGTTGCCGGTGGATAACTTTGGTGTTCCGCTGGCGGGTAGCCTGATTCCGTGGATCGACAAACAGCTTGATAACGGTCAGAGCCGCGAAGAATGGAAAGGGCAGGCGGAAACCAACAAGATCCTCAACACATCTTCTGTGATTCCGGTAGATGGTTTATGCGTGCGCGTCGGGGCATTGCGCTGCCATAGTCAGGCATTCACCATCAAATTGAAAAAAGATGTATCTATTCCGACCGTGGAAGAACTGCTGGCGGCTCACAACCCGTGGGCGAAAGTCGTACCAAACGATCGGGAAATCACTATGCGTGAGCTAACCCCAGCAGCCGTTACTGGCACGCTGACCACGCCGGTAGGCCGCCTGCGTAAGCTGAATATGGGACCAGAATTTCTGTCAGCCTTTACCGTAGGTGACCAGTTGCTGTGGGGCGCAGCGGAGCCGCTGCGCCGGATGCTTCGTCAACTGGCGTAATCTTTATTCATTAAATCTGGGGCGCAATGCCGCCCCTTTTAGTGCGTAATACAGGAGTAAGCGCAGATGTTTCATGATTTACCGGGAGTTAGATAGAGCATTGGCTATTCTTTAAGGGTGGCAGAATACATGAGTATTCACTGCCTTACCTGAAGGGAGGACGACGCAGAGAGGATGCACAGAGTGCTGCGTCGTTCAGGTCAAAAAAATGTCACAACCAGATGTCAAAAATCAGTTGGATGGGGTGACACAATAAAACAGGAAGACAAGCATGTCCGTTCGTATCGATAGAGACGTGATAAACGCGCTAATTGCAGGCCATTTTGCAGACCCATTTTCCGTACTGGGAATGCATAAAACTACAGCAGGACTGGAAGTCCGCGCCCTTTTACCTGACGCCACCGATGTGTGGGTGATTGAACCAAAAACCGGACGCAAAGTCGCTAAACTGGAGTGTCTCGACTCTCGTGGATTCTTCAGCGGCGTCATTCCACGACGTAAGAATTTTTTCCGCTATCAGTTGGCTGTTGTCTGGCATGGTCAGCAGAATCTGATTGATGACCCTTACCGTTTTGGCCCTTTAATCCAGGAAATGGATGCCTGGCTGTTATCTGAAGGTACTCACCTGCGCCCGTACGAAACCTTAGGCGCACACGCAGATACCATGGATGGCGTTACCGGCACGCGTTTTTCTGTCTGGGCACCCAATGCCCGCCGAGTCTCGGTTGTTGGGCAATTCAACTACTGGGATGGTCGTCGTCATCCGATGCGCCTGCGTAAAGAGAGTGGCATCTGGGAACTGTTTATCCCTGGCGCGCATAACGGTCAGCTCTATAAATACGAAATGATTGATGCCAATGGCAATCTGCGTTTGAAGTCTGATCCTTATGCCTTTGAAGCACAGATGCGTCCGGAAACCGCTTCCCTTATTTGCGGACTGCCTGAAAAGGTCGTGCAGACCGAAGAGCGCAAAAAAGCGAATCAGTTTGATGCGCCAATCTCTATCTATGAAGTTCACCTGGGTTCCTGGCGTCGTCACACCGACAACAACTTCTGGTTAAGCTACCGCGAGCTGGCTGATCAACTGGTGCCTTACGCTAAATGGATGGGCTTTACCCATCTCGAACTGCTGCCAATTAACGAACATCCATTCGATGGTAGTTGGGGCTATCAACCGACGGGGCTGTACGCGCCAACTCGCCGTTTTGGTACTCGCGATGACTTCCGCTATTTCATTGATGCCGCACATGCAGCCGGTTTGAACATCATTCTTGACTGGGTGCCGGGGCACTTCCCGACTGATGACTTTGCGCTTGCCGAATTTGACGGAACAAATCTGTATGAACACAGCGATCCCCGTGAAGGCTACCATCAGGACTGGAATACCCTGATTTACAACTATGGGCGTCGTGAAGTCAGTAATTTCCTCGTCGGCAACGCGCTGTACTGGATTGAACGTTTTGGTATTGATGCGCTGCGTGTCGATGCGGTGGCTTCGATGATTTATCGCGACTACAGCCGTAAAGAGGGCGAGTGGATCCCCAACGAGTTTGGTGGGCGCGAGAATCTGGAAGCGATTGAATTTTTACGCAATACCAACCGTATTATCGGTGAGCAAGTTCCTGGCGCGGTAACAATGGCGGAGGAGTCTACCGACTTCCCTGGTGTTTCTCGTCCGCAGGATATCGGCGGCCTGGGCTTCTGGTACAAGTGGAACCTCGGCTGGATGCACGACACCCTGGACTACATGAAGCTCGACCCGGTTTATCGTCAATACCATCACGATAAACTCACCTTCGGGATGCTCTACAACTACACTGAAAACTTCGTCCTGCCGTTGTCGCACGACGAAGTGGTGCACGGCAAAAAATCGATTCTCGACAGAATGCCGGGCGATGCATGGCAGAAGTTTGCCAATCTGCGAGCCTACTATGCCTGGATGTGGGCGTTTCCGGGCAAAAAACTGCTGTTCATGGGTAATGAATTTGCTCAGGGGCGCGAGTGGAACCACGACGCCAGCCTTGACTGGCACCTGCTGGAAGGCGGCGACAACTGGCACCACGGTGTCCAGCGTCTGGTGCGCGATCTGAACCACACTTATCGCTATCACAAGGCATTGCACGAGCTGGATTTTGACGCGTATGGCTTTGAATGGCTGGTGGTGGATGACCATGAACGTTCGGTGCTGATTTTTGTTCGCCGTGATAAAGAGGGTAATGAAATTATCGTTGCCAGTAACTTTACGCCGGTGCCGCGCCATGATTATCGCTTTGGCATTAATCAGCCGGGTAAATGGCGTGAAATCCTCAATACTGATTCCATGCACTATCACGGTAGCAATACCGGTAATGGCGGCGCGGTACACAGTGATGAGATCGCCAGCCACGGTCGCCAGCATTCATTAAGCCTTACGCTACCGCCGCTGGCCACTATCTGGCTGGTTCGGGAGGGATAATGACACAACTTGCCATTGGCAATCCCGCTCCTCTTGGCGCGCATTACGACGGTCAGGGCGTTAACTTCACGCTCTTCTCCGCTCATGCTGAACGGGTAGAGCTGTGTGTGTTTGACGCTCAGGGCATCGAACATCGGTATGATTTGCCAGGACGAAGTGGTGACATCTGGCACGGTTATCTGCCGGATGCGCGCCCGGGTTTGCGTTATGGTTACCGTGTTCATGGCCCATGGCAACCCGCCATGGGGCATCGCTTTAACCCGGCGAAGTTGTTGATTGATCCTTGCGCGCGGCAAATTGTCGGGGAATTTAAAGATAACCCGCTGCTGCACGCCGGGCATAGTGATCCTGACTATCGTGACAACGCTGCTATTGCGCCGAAATGCGTAGTGGTCGTGGATCACTATGACTGGGAAGATGATGCCCCGCCGCGTACGTCGTGGGGCAGTACCATCATTTATGAAGCCCATGTCAAGGGCTTAACCTACTTGCATCCGGAGATCCCGGTCGAGATCCGTGGAACCTATAAAGCCTTGGGGCATCCGGTGATGATCAACTATTTAAAACAGTTGGGCATTACCGCACTGGAACTGCTGCCGATCGCGCAATTTGCCAGTGAGCCACGCTTGCAACGTATGGGGTTGAGTAACTACTGGGGTTACAACCCGGTGGCGCTGTTTGCACTGCATCCGGCGTATGCATGCTCGCCCGACACGGCGTTGGATGAGTTCCGCGATGCAGTCAAAGCCCTGCACAAAGCGGGCATTGAGGTCATCCTCGATATCGTTCTCAACCACAGTGCGGAACTGGATCTCGACGGCCCGTTATTCTCCCTGCGCGGGATCGATAACCGTAGCTATTATTGGATAAGAGAAGACGGCGATTATCACAACTGGACCGGTTGCGGCAATACGCTCAATTTGAGCCATCCAGCTGTGGTGGAGTACGCCAGCGCCTGTCTACGCTATTGGGTGGAAACTTGTCATGTTGATGGCTTCCGCTTCGATCTCGCTACTGTCATGGGGCGAACGCCGGAGTTTCGTCAGGATGCGCCTCTGTTTACGGCTATTCAGAATTGCCCGGTACTTTCGCAAGTGAAGCTGATTGCCGAACCGTGGGATATCGCGCCCGGTGGCTATCAGGTGGGGAATTTCCCGCCGCTGTTTGCCGAGTGGAACGATCATTTCCGCGATGCTGCCCGGCGCTTCTGGCTGCACTATAACCTGTCGCTGGGGGAGTTTGCCGGACGCTTTGCCGCTTCCAGTGATGTTTTTAAACGTAATGGCCGTCTGCCGAGTGCTGCGATTAATCTGGTCACGGCGCATGATGGTTTTACGCTTCGCGACTGCGTTTGTTTTAACCATAAACACAATGAAGCAAACGGAGAAGAAAATCGCGACGGAACCAACAACAATTACAGTAACAATCATGGTAAAGAAGGGTTAGGCGGTACTCTTGATCTGGTTGAACGGCGGCGCGACAGCATTCACGCCCTGTTAACAACGTTGTTGCTCTCCCAGGGTACGCCGATGTTACTGGCCGGTGACGAACACGGTCACAGCCAGCATGGCAATAACAATGCTTACTGTCAGGATAACCAACTAACGTGGTTGGACTGGTCGCAAGCAAGCAGTGGCTTAACCGCGTTTACCGCCGCGTTAATCCATCTGCGCAAGCGCATTCCTGCTTTGGCAGAGGATCGCTGGTGGGAAGAAGGCGACGGCAATGTCCGTTGGCTGAATCGATATGCTCAATCTTTAAGCTCGGATGAGTGGCAGAACGGGCCAAAGCAGCTGCAAATTTTGCTTTCGGATCGTTTCTTGATCGCAATAAACGCCACGCTTGAGGTAACAGAGATTGTTTTACCTGCTGGGGAGTGGCGTGCCATTCCCCCATTCGCTGGAGAGGATAACCCAGTGATTACGGCTGTCTGGCCGGGACCTGCACACGGACTGTGTGTGTTCCAGAGATGATAAAAAAGGAGTTAGTCATGATTAGTTTAGAGAAGAACGATCACTTAATGTTGGCGCGCCAGCTGCCATTGAAGTCTGTTGCCCTGATTCTGGCGGGGGGACGCGGTACTCGCCTGAAGGATTTAACCAATAAACGAGCAAAGCCTGCCGTACACTTCGGCGGCAAGTTCCGTATTATCGACTTTGCACTGTCCAACTGTATCAACTCCGGTATCCGTCGTATGGGCGTGATCACCCAGTACCAGTCTCACACTCTGGTACAGCATATTCAGCGCGGCTGGTCGTTCTTCAATGAAGAAATGAACGAGTTTGTCGATCTGCTGCCAGCGCAGCAGAGAATGAAAGGGGAGAACTGGTATCGCGGTACGGCAGATGCCGTTACCCAAAACCTCGACATTATCCGCCGTTATAAAGCGGAGTACGTAGTGATCCTGGCGGGTGACCATATCTACAAGCAAGACTACTCGCGTATGCTTATCGACCACGTCGAAAAAGGCGCACGTTGCACCGTTGCTTGTATGCCTGTACCGATTGAAGAAGCCTCTGCATTTGGCGTTATGGCGGTTGATGGAAACGATAAAATTATCGAATTTGTTGAAAAACCGGCTAACCCGCCGTCAATGCCAAACGATCCGAGCAAATCTTTAGCGAGTATGGGGATCTACGTCTTTGATGCAGAGTACCTGTATGAATTGCTGGAAGAAGACGATCGTGATGAAAACTCCAGCCACGACTTTGGTAAGGATTTGATTCCAAAAATTACCGAAGCAGGCCTCGCCTATGCGCATCCATTCCCGCTCTCTTGTGTACAGTCCGACCCGGACGCCGAGCCGTACTGGCGTGATGTTGGGACACTGGAGGCTTACTGGAAAGCGAACCTGGATCTGGCTTCTGTCGTGCCGGAACTGGATATGTACGATCGCAACTGGCCGATTCGCACCTACAATGAATCATTGCCGCCAGCGAAATTCGTTCAGGATCGCTCCGGTAGCCATGGGATGACCCTTAACTCACTGGTTTCCGGCGGTTGTGTGATCTCTGGTTCGGTGGTGGTGCAGTCCGTTCTGTTCTCACGCGTTCGCGTGAATTCATTCTGCAACATTGATTCCGCCGTATTGCTGCCGGAAGTATGGGTAGGTCGCTCGTGCCGTCTGCGTCGCTGCGTCATTGACCGCGCTTGTGTCATTCCGGAAGGAATGGTGATTGGTGAGGATGCAGAAGAGGATGCACGTCGTTTCTATCGTTCAGAAGAAGGCATTGTGCTGGTTACGCGCGAAATGCTACGGAAGTTAGGGTATAAACAGGAGCGATAATGCAGGTTTTACATGTATGTTCAGAGATGTTCCCGCTGCTTAAAACCGGCGGTCTGGCTGATGTTATTGGGGCATTACCCGCAGCACAAATCGCAGACGGCGTTGACGCTCGCGTACTGTTGCCTGCATTTCCCGATATTCGCCGTGGCGTGACCGATGCGAAGGTGGTATCTCGCCGTGATACCTTTGCCGGACATTTCACGCTGCTGTTTGGGCATTACAACGGGGTTGGTATTTACCTGATTGATGCACCGCATCTCTACGATCGTCCCGGAAGCCCGTATCACGATACCAACTTATTTGCTTACACCGACAACGTATTGCGTTTTGCACTGCTCGGGTGGGTTGGAGCGGAGATGGCAAGCGGCCTTGACCCATTCTGGCGCCCCGATGTTGTGCACGCGCACGACTGGCATGCGGGTCTTGCGCCTGCGTATCTGGCGGCACACGGGCGTCCGGCGAAGTCGGTGTTTACTGTGCACAACCTGGCCTATCAAGGCATGTTTTATGCACATCACATGAATGACATCCAATTGCCATGGTCATTCTTTAATGTTCACGGGCTGGAATTCAACGGACAAATCTCTTTCCTGAAGGCCGGTCTGTACTATGCCGATCACATTACGGCGGTCAGTCCAACCTACGCTCGCGAGATCACCGAACCGCAGTTTGCCTACGGTATGGAAGGTCTGTTGCAACAGCGTCACCGTGAAGGGCGTCTTTCAGGCGTACTGAACGGCGTGGACGAGAAAATCTGGAGTCCAGAGACGGACTTACTGTTGGCCTCGCGCTACACCCGCGATACGTTGGAAGATAAAGCGGAAAATAAGCGCCAGTTACAAATCGCAATGGGGCTTAAGGTTGACGATAAAGTGCCGCTTTTTGCAGTGGTGAGCCGTCTGACCAGCCAGAAAGGTCTCGACCTGGTGCTGGAAGCCTTACCGGGTCTTCTGGAGCAGGGCGGGCAGCTGGCGCTACTCGGCGCGGGCGATCCGGTGCTGCAGGAAGGTTTCCTTGCGGCGGCAGCGGAATACCCCGGCCAGGTGGGCGTTCAGATTGGCTATCACGAAGCATTTTCGCATCGCATTATGGGCGGCGCGGACGTCATTCTGGTGCCCAGCCGTTTTGAACCGTGCGGCTTAACGCAACTTTATGGATTGAAGTACGGTACGCTGCCGTTAGTGCGGCGCACCGGTGGGCTTGCTGATACGGTTTCTGACTGTTCTCTTGAGAACCTTGCAGATGGCGTCGCCAGTGGGTTTGTCTTTGAAGATAGTAATGCCTGGTCGCTGTTACGGGCTATTCGACGTGCTTTTGTACTGTGGTCCCGTCCTTCACTGTGGCGGTTTGTGCAACGTCAGGCTATGGCAATGGATTTTAGCTGGCAGGTCGCGGCGAAGTCGTACCGTGAGCTTTACTATCGCTTGAAATAGTTTTCAGGAAACGCCTATATGAATGCTCCGTTTACATATTCATCGCCCACGCTTAGCGTAGAAGCTCTTAAGCACTCTATCGCTTACAAGCTGATGTTTACGATTGGAAAGGATCCGGTCGTCGCCAATAAACATGAATGGCTGAACGCAACGTTATTTGCTGTGCGCGATCGTCTCGTGGAGCGCTGGTTACGCTCGAATCGTGCCCAGCTGTCGCAAGAAACTCGCCAGGTTTACTACCTGTCGATGGAGTTTTTGATTGGTCGTACTCTCTCTAACGCCATGCTGTCGTTAGGTATTTATGACGATGTCCAGGGTGCGCTGGAGTCGATGGGATTAAATCTCGAAGAGTTGATTGATGAAGAAAATGACCCTGGTCTCGGTAATGGTGGCCTGGGGCGTCTGGCGGCCTGCTTCCTGGATTCGCTGGCGACTTTAGGATTGCCAGGGCGTGGTTACGGCATCCGTTATGACTACGGTATGTTCAAACAGAACATCGTTAACGGCAGTCAGAAAGAGTCTCCGGACTACTGGCTGGAGTACGGCAATCCGTGGGAATTTAAACGCCACAATACGCGCTACAAAGTGCGTTTTGGCGGACGTATTCAGCAAGAAGGTAAGAAAACGCGCTGGATTGAAACCGAAGAAATTCTGGCCGTGGCTTACGACCAAATTATCCCAGGTTATGATACTGACGCGACCAACACTTTGCGTCTGTGGAGTGCACAAGCCAGTAGCGAAATTAATCTTGGTAAATTTAACCAGGGGGACTACTTCGCGGCAGTGGAAGATAAAAACCACTCTGAGAACGTATCCCGCGTGCTGTACCCGGATGACTCCACCTATTCCGGACGTGAACTGCGTTTGCGTCAGGAATATTTCCTGGTATCTTCGACCATTCAGGACATTTTAAGTCGCCATTATCAGTTGCATAAAACCTACGATAATCTGGCGGATAAAATCGCGATTCACCTCAACGACACCCATCCGGTGCTGTCGATTCCTGAGCTGATGCGTCTGCTGATCGATGAGCACAAATTTAGCTGGGACGACGCTTTTGAAGTGTGCTGCGAGGTCTTCTCCTACACCAACCACACGCTGATGAGCGAGGCGCTGGAAACCTGGCCGGTCGATATGCTGGGTAAAATTCTGCCGCGCCATTTGCAGATTATCTTTGAAATCAACGACTATTTCCTGAAAACCTTGCAGGAGCAGTATCCGAACGATACCGACCTGCTGGGACGGGCGTCGATCATTGATGAATCGAATGGGCGTCGTGTGCGCATGGCCTGGCTGGCTGTTGTGGTCAGCCACAAAGTTAACGGCGTATCGGAGCTGCACTCTAATCTGATGGTGCAATCGCTGTTTGCTGACTTTGCGAAGATCTTCCCTGGACGTTTCACCAACGTTACCAACGGTGTGACCCCGCGTCGCTGGCTGGCGGTGGCGAATCCGTCGCTTTCAGGCGTGCTGGATCAACACCTCGGTCGTAACTGGCGTACCGATCTGAGTCAATTAAACGAGTTGCAACAGCATTGTGATTTTCCGATGGTCAATCATGCAGTTCATCAGGCGAAACTGGAGAACAAAAAGCGTCTGGCGGAGTACATCGCCCAACAATTGAATGTGGTAGTGAATCCGAAGGCGCTGTTTGATGTGCAAATCAAACGTATTCACGAATACAAACGTCAATTGATGAATGTGTTGCACGTGATCACCCGCTATAACCGCATCAAGGCCGATCCAGATGCGAAGTGGGTTCCACGAGTGAATATCTTTGGCGGTAAGGCGGCTTCGGCCTATTACATGGCGAAGCACATTATCCATTTGATCAATGACGTAGCGAAAGTGATCAACAACGATCCACAGATTGGCGATAAGCTGAAAGTGGTGTTTATCCCGAACTACAGCGTCAGCCTGGCGCAGCTGATCATTCCGGCAGCCGATCTTTCCGAACAAATATCGCTGGCGGGTACGGAAGCCTCCGGCACCAGCAACATGAAGTTTGCACTTAACGGCGCACTGACTATCGGTACGCTGGACGGTGCGAATGTTGAGATGCTGGATCATGTCGGTGCGGACAATATCTTTATCTTTGGTAACACTGCGGAAGAAGTGGAAGAGCTGCGTCGTCAGGGCTACAAACCGCGTGAATACTACGAGAAAGATGAAGAGCTGCATCAGGTGCTGACGCAAATCGGCAGCGGTGTGTTTAGTCCGGAAGAGCCGGGTCGCTACCGCGATCTGGTTGATTCGCTGATCAACTTTGGCGATCACTACCAGGTGCTGGCGGATTATCGCAGCTATGTCGATTGTCAGGATAAAGTTGACGAACTGTACGAGCGTCCAGAAGAGTGGACAGCCAAAGCGATGCTGAACATCGCAAATATGGGCTATTTCTCTTCTGACCGGACTATCAAAGAGTACGCCGATCTTATCTGGCATATTGATCCGGTGAGATTGTAATTTCGCCAAAAATAGAACGGGGCCAAAAGGTCCCGTTTTTTTTTGCCTTTATTTCGGAAAAGTGTCCAGCGGGGGGAAGGATACTGGAGGAGTATAATTTCGCCATTCAGAAAGAATGGACAGAATGATGCAAAACAGAAAATGGATTTTGACCTCGCTGGTAATGACTTTTTTCGGTATTCCCATACTGGCGCAATTTTTGGCAGCGGTTATTGCCATGCTGGGTGCCGGGATTGCCGCTATTCTTGAGTTTTGCAATCTACTCCTCACACCAACAATTTACCTTTTACTCAACGTTTTTATGCTGGCGCTGGGTGCGATAGTGATATTTTTCTCGGGTCGAGTGTGGGCGAGAGATAGCGCCCCAGAAAACAGAGAAATAGCCGTCTGGCGACAATGTCTTTTTTTATTACCTGCATTATTAACCCTGGTTGGCTGGATAATCACGCTACATCTGGCAGATTATCAATTTCGCCAGATGGGTTCGGGCTGGTTGGCAGATCTTATGCTTCCCTGGCTGGGCGTTTTGTTAGTCACATTAGTCGGTGGTGAGTACTGGTGGATGGTCATTATTCCCGTTGGGGCGCATATCAGTTTTTCGCTGGGATACGCCTGGCCGACAAGACATCCTTTAACCGGCACATTCGGGCTACGTTACCGTAATTCACTTCTGTTTATCCTTCTCCTGCTGGGTTTTGTCGCTGGTTATCAGGCTCATTTATATAAACAGCTTAATCCTGGTGTCGGTGTTCGCGAAGATATTGATACCTGGGCCTGGCGACCCGACAAACTCAATAATCAACTGACGCCACTGCGTGGTAAACCACAAATTCAGTTTACGCAAAATTGGCCGCGACTCGATGGTGCTACGGCAGCGTACCCCATTTATGCCTCTGCCTTTTATGCGTTAAGCGTTATACCGGAAGATTTTCACGTCAGGGAATATCTGGATAACTCTCGCACGCCGGAGGCGTATAACAAAATCGTTAAGGGCGATGCCGATATTATCTTTGTGGCGCAACCTTCTGGTGGGCAGAAAAAGCGTGCAGAGGAATCGGGCGTCACTTTGATATACGCTCCCTTTGCCCGCGAAGCATTTGTTTTCATCGTTAATGCAGATAACCCGGTTAATTCCCTGACAGAGCAACAAGTGCGTGACATCTTTAGTGGCGCTATTACCAACTGGCGTACTGTTGGCGGTAATGATCAAGAGATCCAGACCTGGCAACGCCCGGAAGACTCAGGCAGTCAGACGGTGATGCAATCACTGGTGATGAAAGATGTCCGCATGATCTCGCCGCAGGAAACCGAAGTGGCAAGCGTGATGGAAGGCATGATTAAAGTCGTTGCTGAATACCGTAATACAAACAACTCCATTGGCTATACCTTCCGCTATTACGCGACGCAAATGAATGCCGATAAGAATATCAAGTTGTTAGCGATTAACGGTATTGCTCCGAGTGCGGAAAACATTCGTAACGGCAAATATCCGTATATCGTCGATGCTTTTATGGTGACGCGGGAAAATACGACGTCAGAAACACAAAAATTGGTGGAATGGTTTTTAACGCCACAAGGACAGAGTCTGGTGGAAGATGTGGGTTATGTACCGATGTATCCAACAATGAAATAACCCTGGAGAGAAAGGAATCAGCGCGATGAATAAATTCACCGGTGTTTTACTATTAGGCACGGCATTACTGGCGGGATGTGTCGACAGGGAAGGGTACTATAACAGCGTCAGAGAAGAAGAGAGCCATGGACTGACTTCTCTGCAGGGTCAACCTGAATTACGTTACAGCGAAGATTGGTCAAGATGGCCAAGAGTGTACGGTGCTACGGCCTTATACCCGCTGTATGCCTCTGCATATTATCAATTAATACCCGAGCCGAAAGATGCGGATCGAACCTCGCGTGCCTGGCAGGCGTATGGTTTGCAGCAAACCCGAACAGCAGAAGCCTACGATAGTCTAATTAAAGGTACTGCGACCGTTATTTTTGTCGCGCAACCGTCAGAAGGGCAGAAAAAACGTGCAGAACAAGCGGGGGTTAAGCTGAAATATACCGCTTTCGCCCGCGAAGCCTTTGTCTTTATCGTTGATATCAAAAACCCCGTTAATTCACTTAGCGAACAGCAGGTCAAAGACATTTTTAGCGGTAAAGTGAGTCGCTGGAATAAAGTGGGCGGTAGTGACGAACGTATAAAAGTCTGGCAGCGGCCAGAGGATTCTGGAAGCCAAACGGTTATGAAGGGACTGGTTATGCAAGACACCCCAATGCTGCCAGCTAAAAAATCCACTGTAATTGATCTCATGGGCGGTTTAATTACCGAAGTAGCCGACTACCAAAATGCACCATCTTCCGTTGGTTATACCTTTCATTATTATGTCACGCGTATGAATGACAACATGCTCAAAATGCGCAAGCAGATTAAACTTTTGGCTATAAATGGCGTTGCGCCTACCGAGGAAAATATCCGCAACGGCACTTATCCATACATTGTGGATGCTTATATGGTGACGCGTGAAAATCCTACGCCGGAAACGCAGAAATTTGTTGACTGGTTTTTAAGCCCGCAGGGACAGCAATTGGTAGAGGATGTAGGGTATGTGCCGCTGTATAAAACGTTATTAGATATTAAATAATTAAGTAAGTAGGGGGCAGATATGGATATGAAGACTTTATTACTTATCAGCAGTTGCTTACTCTTTCTTTCTGAGAGTAATGCCGCATACCAGAATATTTCACCGCCTTTCCAGCATTACACTTTAGCTTGTGAAACAGAATCCGCTAAAACAGCCCGAGCAGTGGACAGATTATCAGATCTGGGAAGACGACGGGATGATTGATGAGTGTTTATGCGCGAGGTATGACGCATCACCTGAATCATCAGGACAATAAAGATGAACAAATTCAGATTTTATATTCCTCCGGTAATTCTCGGCTTTGTTATTGTGCCGTTGTTGGTGTGGCCGACGGTGGTTGCGCTAGCGGCTTTTAGTATCACATTGAGTTTTCTGGGGGAAATACTATTCTCAATCCCGCTCATGATTCGGCGTATTTCACTTCTGGAATTACAACTTTGGTTATCGGCTGAATATGCGCTTTTTTTCTGTGTAATGTGTTGCGTCGGTTGGCAATTTGCTTGCAGAACGCCATCGGAACTAAAAAACAGACCTCACTGCTGGCTGGTATTCACACCGGTCTATTTCTGGCTAATTCTCTGCAATATTATTTTTTATATTGCGCCAGAGAAATCAGCTGTGCTGGAAAATATCCGCAATTTCTTTTTGAGAGTTATCTGGTTACCCCTGAATTTTTCGCCATTTTGGCCACAGCCGTGGACTGGTTTTGTCGGTCCGATAAGCGCACAGCTTGGTTTTGCGTTGGGATATTATTGCCAGTGGCGTAGTAAAAATAGAAGCCAGATACGGAAGTGGAGTGAGTGGGTAACGTGCCTGAGTTTTGTTACGTTGGGTATGATGGTGTGGGCTTTGCGGTAATTCCCTGAATCTAAAAGGGGTCAGATTGAAATCTGACCACCTTACGTTAATTTACGACGCCAGCGACAATTTCTGCTGCGTATACTCTACCAGCCACTGACTCACACGAGACTGTTGCTGCGCATTCAGCCACATGCCTTGTTTTGTGCGACGCCACAGGGCATCGTCGGCGCGGCGTACCCATTCGTGGTCTACCAGATATTTCAGCTCCGCTTCGTAGAACTCATGGCCGAAATCTTCCCCAAGATCGCTTATCGCCTCCGCATTGCCGAGCAGCAGCTCGCTGTTGCTGCCGTAAGTGCGTGCGTAATGACGTGCCAGCGATTCCGTAATGAATGGATAGCGGCGGCGCAGGCGGGCGGCATAATCGTCGCGATCGCCTTCAATGGCTCCACCCGGTAACACGCTCTCTTTCGTCCATGCCGGGCCAATCCCCTGATAATACGGCGTTAGTTTTTCCAGCGCATGTTCCGCCAGTTTACGATAGGTCGTCAGCTTGCCGCCAAATACCGACAGCAGCGGCGCTTTGCCATTTTCATCGTGGATATCAAGGGTGTAATCACGAGTAATAGCCTGCGGCGAGTCGGATTCATCATCACAAAGCGGGCGCACACCGGAGTAGGTCCAGACGATATCGTCACGGCTTAACTGCTTTTTAAAGTGCGTGTTATACACTTTCAGCAGGTAATTGATTTCACTCTCTTCAATCTTCACTGCTTTTGGATCGCCTTTGTATTCCACATCGGTGGTGCCGATGATGGAAAACTCGTCCATCCACGGGATCACAAAGACAATACGTTTATCTTCGTTTTGCAGAATGTAGGCTTGCTTCTGGGTATGCACGCGCGGCACGACAATATGGCTGCCTTTGATCAGGCGAATGCCATAAGGCGAAGGCAGATGCATCCCGTCGTCGAAAAATTGTTTCACCCACGGGCCAGTGGCGTTAACCAGGCCGCGCGCCTGCCAGGTATATTTTTTACCGGTATCGATATCTTCCGCTTCCACAATCCACAGGCCGTTTTCGCGGCGAGCAGAGGTGGCGCGAGTCCGGGTAAGCACTTCGCCGCCTTTACGCACCACCATCTGGGCGTTGGCGAGTACCAGACGGGCGTCGTCTACCCAACAGTCGGAATATTCGAATCCGCGCTTAATTTCCGGTTTTAACACTGAATTTGCGCCAAAACGCAAACCGGTTGATCCCGGCAGGCTGGTGCGTTTACCCAGATGATCGTACATGAACAGACCAATACGAATCATCCACGCCGGGCGCAGATGTGGGCGATGCGGCAGGCGAAAACGCATCGGGAAGGCGATATGTGGCGCCATTTTCAGCAGCACTTCACGTTCAGCCAGCGCCTCGCTGACCAGACGGAATTCATAGTGCTCAAGGTAGCGCAGGCCGCCGTGAATGAGTTTTGAACTGGCGGAAGAGGTCGCGCAAGCGAGATCCTGGGCTTCCAGCATCAGCACGGATAAACCGCGTCCAGCGGCGTCTGCCGCGATACCAGCACCATTGATGCCGCCACCTATCACAATCAGATCTTTGGTTTCCATGCTGCCCTCGTTCACTTTCGTTAAAGCTCATAAATGTTCGTTATCGAACATATTAGCAAAGAATCGCGCTTTGGGTAACATTGAAAAAACATTTTAGAGTGATATGTATAACATTATGGCGTTTATCTGCCGCTTCAACGTAAACTGTGCGGTAAATTTGCCCACTTGTTTGTAAAGAAAGAGAGACGCATGGATCAGTTCGAATGTATTAACGTTGCCGACGCGCACCAGAAGTTGCAGGAAAAAGAGGCGGTGCTGGTCGATATTCGCGATCCACAAAGTTTCGCTATGGGTCATGCAACACAGGCTTTCCATTTGACTAACGACACGCTGGGCGCGTTTATGCGTGATAATGACTTCGATACGCCGGTCATGGTGATGTGTTACCACGGTAATAGCAGCAAAGGCGCGGCGCAGTATCTACTGCAACAGGGCTACGATGTGGTCTATAGCATTGATGGCGGCTTTGAAGCCTGGCAGCGTCAGTTTCCTGCAGAGGTGGCGTACGGCGCGTAACGCTTTATACTGTCCCCTTTTGTGTGGAATAAGCGACAGCAACGATGTTGATGATTACCTCTTTTGCTAACCCCCGCGTGGCGCAGGCGTTTGTTGATTACATGGCGACGCAGGGCGTTATCCTCACTATTCAACAACATAACCAAAGCGATGTCTGGCTGGCGGATGAATCCCAGGCTGAACGCGTGCGGGCGGAGCTGGCGCGTTTTCTCGAAAACCCGGCAGATCCGCGTTATCTCGCCGCCAGCTGGCAGTCAGGCCATACCGATAGTGGTCTGCACTATCGCCGTTTTCCTTTCTTTGCCACCTTGCGTGAACGCGCAGGTCCGGTGACCTGGGTGATGATGATTGCCTGCGTGGTGGTGTTTATTGCCATGCAAATCCTCGGCGATCAGGAAGTGATGTTATGGCTGGCTTGGCCATTCGATCCGACACTGAAATTTGAGTTCTGGCGTTACTTCACCCACGCGTTAATGCACTTCTCGCTGATGCATATCCTCTTTAACCTGCTCTGGTGGTGGTATCTCGGCGGTGCGGTGGAAAAACGCCTCGGCAGCGGTAAGCTTATTGTCATTACTCTCATTAGCGCCCTGTTAAGTGGCTATGTGCAGCAAAAATTCAGCGGGCCGTGGTTTGGCGGGCTTTCTGGCGTGGTGTATGCGCTGATGGGCTACGTCTGGCTACGTGGCGAACGCAATCCGCAAAGTGGCATTTACCTGCAACGTGGGTTAATTATCTTTGCGCTGATCTGGATTGTCGCCGGATGGTTTGATTTGTTTGGGATGTCGATGGCGAACGGAGCACACATCGCCGGGTTAGCCGTGGGGCTAGCGATGGCTTTTGTTGATTCGCTCAATGCGCGAAAACGAAAATGATTCCAGGGATTTATAAATGAAACAAACACAACGTCACAACGGTATTATTGAACTGGTTAAACAGCAGGGTTATGTCAGTACCGAGGAACTGGTAGAACACTTTTCCGTCAGCCCGCAGACTATTCGCCGCGATCTCAATGAACTGGCGGAACAGAATCTGATCCTGCGCCATCATGGCGGCGCGGCGCTGCCTTCCAGTTCCGTTAACACGCCGTGGCACGATCGTAAGGCCACCCAGACCGAAGAAAAAGAGCGTATTGCCCGCAAAGTGGCGGAGCAAATCCCTAACGGCTCGACGCTGTTTATTGATATCGGCACCACGCCGGAAGCGGTGGCGCACGCGCTGCTTAATCACAGCAATTTGCGCATTGTCACCAACAATCTCAACGTTGCTAACACGCTGATGGTAAAAGAGGATTTCCGTATTATCCTCGCCGGTGGCGAATTACGCAGCCGCGATGGCGGGATCATTGGCGAAGCGACGCTCGATTTTATCTCCCAGTTCCGCCTCGACTTCGGCATTCTGGGGATAAGCGGCATCGACAGCGACGGCTCGCTGCTGGAGTTCGATTACCACGAAGTTCGCACCAAACGCGCCATTATTGAGAACTCGCGCCACGTTATGCTGGTTGTCGATCACTCGAAATTTGGCCGTAACGCGATGGTCAATATGGGCAGCATCAGCATGGTAGATGCCGTCTACACCGACGCCCCGCCGCCAGTAAGCGTGATGCAGGTGCTGACGGACCACCATATTCAACTGGAGCTGTGCTGATCCTGCACGGCTTCCCACGTCAGACCAAAACGCGCCAGGTATTTGCGTAGCCGATCTGCGTCATTGACGCTGGCTTTGCCCTGGCGCGAAATGTCAAAAAGCTGACGACCGGCGGCGGAAAGTGATTTTGCCTGACGGCAGACAGCAATAATGTTTTCCAGTTGTATGCGATCAAAGAGATCGATGTTTTCCACCTCCGCGCCCAGCAACGCCGTAAGCGCGGAAGGGCGGCTTTCCTGCCAGTTATAGCGCAGACGGCTAATCTCATCCTCTACGGTTTCCAGTGTAATGCGCCCGCTATCGGCAAACGTCGCCATGCGCGTAACGCTGGCAGAAAGTTCGCGAAAGTTACCGCGCCATGTCGCCTGGGGAGATGTTGCAAAGGCCAGCCAGGCACGCCGCGCTTCAGTGTTAAAACGCACGCGGTCTCCGGTCAGCGAGGCGTGGCGCTCCACTTCATAATCCAGATTAGGCTCGATATCCTCCTGACGCTGGCGCAGTCCTGGCAGGGTGAAGGTCCAGAGATTGATCCGCGCGTACAGGTCTTCGCGAAATTTGCCTTCGGTAACTAACTGGCGCAAATCGCGCACCGTTCCGGCGATAAGCTGAAAATCACTGCTCACCTGGCGATCGCTGCCAAACGGGTAAAAGGTTTTCTCTTCAATGGCTTTCAGCAACATCGCCTGTTCATCTGCGCCCAGTTCGCCTATCTCATCGAGAAATAACATGCCGCCGTTGGCGCTGCGTAATAAACCTTCCCGCGATTCCCGTGCCCCGGTAAATGCGCCTTTCACATGACCAAACAGCGACGACATCGCGGTATCACCGCGCAAGGTGGCGCAGTTCACTTCCACAAACGCGCCGCTAAACTGATGTCGCGCCTGTTTTAATTCGAAAATGCGTCGCGCCAGAAATGACTTACCCGCACCAGTCGGGCCGTTAAGCAGGATCGGTGCGCGGGATTTAATCGCCACTTTTTCGATCTGCTCAATCATGCGGTTGAAATGCGGGTTACGTATGGCGATGCCAGATTTAAGAAAATCAAGCGTTTGCTGGCGTTCTTTGGCAAAGCGGCTGGCGATAGCGTTATAACGGCTTAAATCGAGATCGATAATCGCCACCGCGCCTGGGCTATCGGGCTGTTCTTTTTTGCGTGGTGGTGAAGTTTGCGCCAGTCGGGCGGGCAGGTAACGTGCTTCAGCCAGCAGAAACCAGCAAATTTGCGCGACGTGGGTGCCAGTGGTGATGTGAATTAAATAGTCTTCGCACTCTGGCTGAAAAGCGTAACCTCGGGCGAAATCATGCAGGCAGGCGTAGACCTCTTCGAAATCCCACGGGTTATGCAGTTCAATCTCAACGCTCACCACTTCTGTTTCTGGCGAAACGCTGGCGATATCGCGTTTAAGCGTTTCAAATAGCGAGCGCGAGCGGGCGTCGTGCAATAATTCCAGTCGATCGATGACCAACGATTCTTGCTGGCATAAACAGAGTGTCGGACGCCATTTTGACCAGCGCTGACTACCACGCCCGGCATAATCCAGCACCGTTCCGACAAAGCCAAAAGCCACAGTTTTACGCATCTTAGATATCCTTATAAAAGACGATATTTCATTATCGGGTAAGTGACTTTATGGAAAATCTCCGTTTACGGACTTTGTGCTTTTAATTAAATAAAAACAATCAATTATAAAATTAATTTGCTGATTTAATTTTTTGGCACGACGGTTGCAATTATCAGGACATATCAACGAAAAGAGAAAAGCAAAATGAATTATGAATTACTGACCACTGAAAATGCCCCAGTAAAAATGTGGACCAAAGGCGTGCCGGTAGAAGCCGATGCACGTCAGCAACTTATTAATACGGCGAAGATGCCGTTCATTTTCAAACATATTGCGGTAATGCCCGACGTGCACCTGGGTAAAGGTTCTACTATTGGTAGCGTGATCCCAACCAAAGGGGCGATTATTCCGGCGGCGGTAGGTGTGGATATCGGCTGTGGGATGAACGCGCTGCGTACCGCCTTAACGGCGGCGGACCTGCCTGAAAACCTGGCGGAGCTACGTCAGGCGATTGAAACTGCCGTGCCGCACGGGCGTTCCAATAATCGTAGCCGTCGTGATAAAGGCGCATGGGAAAATCCGCCTGTTAACGTCGATGCTAAATGGGCCGAGCTTGAAGCAGGTTATCAGTGGTTAACGCAAAAATATCCGCGTTTCCTGAACACCAATAATTACAAACACCTGGGAACGCTGGGAACGGGTAACCACTTTATTGAAATCTGCCTTGATGAGTCGGATCAGGTGTGGATTATGTTGCACTCCGGTTCACGCGGAATCGGTAACGCCATCGGAACTTACTTTATCGATCTGGCGCAAAAAGAGATGCAGGAACAGCTTGAGACGTTGCCGTCGCGTGATCTGGCGTACTTTATGGAAGGTACGGAATATTTTGATGATTACCTGAAAGCCGTGGCCTGGGCGCAGCTTTTTGCCAGCCTTAACCGCGATGCGATGATGGAAAACGTGGTAACGGCGTTGCAGAGTATTACGCAGAAAACGGTAAGACTGCCGCAAACGCTGGCGATGGAAGAGATCAACTGCCACCACAACTATGTGCAAAAAGAACAGCACTTTGGCGAAGAGATCTATGTGACGCGTAAAGGCGCGGTGTCTGCGCGCGCTGGTCAATATGGAATTATTCCCGGGTCGATGGGGGCGAAAAGCTTTATCGTCCGTGGGCTGGGAAATGAAGAATCTTTCTGTTCATGCAGCCACGGTGCCGGACGCGTGATGAGCCGTACCAAAGCAAAAAAACTGTTTAGCGTGGAAGATCAGATTCGTGCCACCGCGCATGTGGAATGCCGTAAAGATGCCGAAGTGATCGACGAAATCCCGATGGCGTATAAAGATATTGATGCGGTGATGGCGGCGCAAAGCGATCTGGTGGAAGTTATCTACACCCTGCGTCAGGTAGTGTGCGTAAAAGGATAAATAATGAAAAGGATGATTGCGCTGGATGGCGCACAGGGCGAAGGCGGCGGGCAGATCCTGCGCTCGGCGCTGAGTCTGTCGATGATAACCGGTAAACCGTTCACCATCACCGGCATTCGTGCCGGACGGGCGAAACCAGGGCTGTTGCGCCAGCATCTGACGGCGGTAAAGGCAGCGACGGAAATTTGCGGAGCGACGGTGGAGGGCGCGGAGTTGGGGTCGCAGCGCCTGGTCTTCCGGCCTGGCATCGTGCGCGGCGGCGATTACCGCTTCGCCATCGGTAGCGCAGGTAGCTGCATGTTGGTGCTGCAAACGGTATTGCCCGCGCTGTGGTTTGCCGACGGGTCTTCGCGTGTTGAAGTCAGCGGTGGCACCGATAACCCGTCTGCACCGCCCACCGATTTTATCTGCCGTGTGCTGGAACCGTTGCTGGCGCGGATGGGGATTCAGCAGCAAACAACGCTGTTGCGCCACGGTTTTTACCCTGCTGGCGGCGGTGTGGTGACAACAGAAGTCTCGCCTGTGGCATCACTTAACGCATTAGCGTTGAATGAGCGGGGCAACATTGTGCGACTGTGCGGTGAAGTGTTACTGGCTGGAGTGCCTCATCATGTTGGCGAAAGAGAGATGTCCGTGCTGGCTGCCAGCTTTTCCCTGAATGAGCAGAATATTCAAAGTCTGCCGCGCGAGCAGGGGCCAGGAAATACCGCTTCGCTTGAAATCGTCAGCGAACACATCACCGAGCGTTTTTTTGCTGTTGGTGAAAAGCGCGTTAGTGCCGAAGTGGTTGCCGCCCAACTGGTGAAAGAGGTTAAACGCTACCTGGCAAGTTCGGCTGCGGTAGGGGAATATCTCGCAGACCAGTTAGTGTTGCCGATGGCGCTGGCAGGCGCGGGGGAATTTACGGTTGCTCATCCCTCATGCCATCTGCTGACCAATATCGCGGTGGTAGAGCGTTTCTTGCCAGTGCGGTTTATTCTGGCTGAAACAGATGGCGTAACGCGGGTTAGCGTTGAATGATGCAGAGAAGCAAGTCGGATCAGGTGTGTTACCCGACCAGACTCACACCCCATATCCCATCATTTTCAGCAGTTTCTGCGCGTGCTGTACCGCAGCCTGACGGTGGGCAACGCCGAGTTTTTGATACAGATTGCGGATATGTGTTTTGATGGTGGTCGCTGCTACTTCCAGTTCGCCCGCAATTTGTTCGTTACTGTAACCGGAGTAAATCAGCCCCAGCACCTGCCATTCGCGTTGGGTCAATGGGCTGGTGCGGATCAGTTCCGGCACTTCCGGATGATTTAGCAGACGTTCGACAAAGCTCTCGTCAAAGTGAGCGAACTTGTGTCGGTGATGTTGATTGATTTCCCGCAGGATACGCTGCGCGCGGTGCTGTTCCAGTTCCGGCAGCGTATTGAGCTGAATCAGCTGGCGTAACTGCTGCGCCATCGCTTCGCCTTCGATGACAAAATGACTGATAAATCCGGTGCGATTCGCCAGTTTTAATGCGTCCAGCAGCACGCGCTGAGCGTCGCTTTTACGTCCGGCCTGCCAGTACAACTGATTGAGCAACAGCAGGTTGCGGTTCAGGTCGCTCATTAACCGCAGACTGCGGGCATTTTCGTTGAGTTCTTCGAGGACAATTTCCGCAGGCTCAAACTCGCCCAGCAAAATTTGTGCACGGGCAATGTTGCGCCATTGGCCTTGCAGGAAGTGGTTGTTCGCAAACTCCGGTTTGGCCGTGTGACGCAACCAGTTGGCAGCGGCGGCTTTGTCGCCAGTCATTTGCCAGTAAATCACGCGAACTTTGTTGGCGTTAGAGATCCAGTCGCTGTGATATTTGCCATTCCCCAGCAGGTTTTCCAGGCGGTTAAGTTGGCTGCGGGCGTTATCCAGATCGCCACGAGCCAGCGAGCATTGAATTAACATTGCCAGGCACTGAAGCTGTTGCTGGGGCTGATAAGAAGATAAAACTTCGATCCCGCTACGCGCCGAGGCTTCGGCTTCATCCAGCCGTGCCCATGCCCATAACAGTTGCGCACGGATGCGTACCAGAAACTCATGCATCGGCAACTGTTCCAGATGCTGTTCGTTAATCAACTGGAACGCTTTTTCCTGCGTTTCCCACGCAGTTTGCAGGAACCCCTGGGCAAACAGAATTTCACTTTGCTGGATTAAACTCCACAAGGCGTAGTGCCAGACATCATGCTGGCGCGCCATTTGCTCGGTTTGCTGCATAAGTGCCAGCGAGCGGGTTAGTTCACCTTTACAGTGCAACACTTCGCCAAGTACAGAGGTCGCGACAATGCGACTGTAGAACCAGCCCGGAGGCAGTTCTTCCAGTGCCTGTTTTGCCAGTCGTTCGGCTTCTTCCGGATTACCGTCGTTAATGGCTACCTGGGCGCGCAGAGCGTTAAATTCTGCGTGCATGGTGCCTTCCCTGATGCCCTGGATCTCGTGTTCGGCTCGTGCCAGCAGGGTATTTACTTCGCCGTAGCGATGTTGGCTTTGCATCAGCCACGCCTGCAATAACACCAACTGCGGATTTTCCAGCAGGCTGTCCCACGGCAGGGCCTTAAGCGACTCTTCCAGTAGCGACAGTTCGCTGTGGTTGAACAAACTCCAGGCGTGATTCAGCAGAATATCGCGCAGCATCAAAGCGTCGCCTGCCGCCAGCGCATGATGAATGGCTTCGCTGGGAAAACCTTGCTCCATCCAGCTTTCTGCGGCGGCACGGTGGATTTCCGGCAGTTCCGCCGCCAGTTCCCACTGGCAGCGTTGGCGCAGGAAGTTGCCAAACAGCGGGTGATAGCAGAACCACTCGCCAGTATCATCCATCCGTTGCAAAAACAGCCCCTGACGCTCAATCTCCTCAAGACGCATTTGCCCGTTTTCTTCGCCGGTCACGCGGGTGATTAGCGCATCATTCATCGAGCGCAAAATGGCGCTTTTTAGCAGGAAATGACGAGTGGTCAGATCAACGTTATCTAACACTTCATCGACCAGATAATCAGAAAGATGACTGGCATTGATGCCCGCCAGACGACGCGCTGATTTATGCGCCGAGTGGGTATTTTGCCTTGCTGAAAGCGCGATTAGCTGCAACGCCGTCGCCCAGCCGGACACGTCATCGCAAATCCGACTGCTTTCTGCGGCTTCAATCGGCGATGACAGACGGCAATCAAAAAACTGCTTCGCTTCCTGATGGGTAAATGTCAGTTGCTGGCTGCCAATTTCCAATAGTTGGTCACGCACGCGCAGATTGGCAATGCCCAACTGCGGAAGGTTGCGTGACAGCACCACCAGAGTGAGATTTTCTGGTTGATGGCGAATGAAGAAGCGCATTGATTCGTGGATCACCGGATTGGTGATCAAATGGTAATCGTCGATCACCAGGTAAAGTGGGCTATGCCATTCCGCCAGTTCGATGAAAAGCTGGGCAAACAGTGACGTCAGACTGGCATATTGCCGTTTTTGCGTCATTGTTTCACTGATGGCGCAGTGCCCGCTGGTTGCCTGTTGCACGGCGGCGATCAGATAGCTGGCGAAACGTTCTTGCTGGTTATCGCCTTCATCAAGCGAGTACCAGCCCAAATCGTTTTTTCCTGCCGCCCATTGGGATATGAGCGTTGTCTTCCCGTAACCCGCAGGACTTGTGATTAGCACCAGCCTGAAGTTGTTCGCGCCGGAAAGTTTAGCCAACAGGCGCTCACGAACCACAGTATGGTCGAGTCGAACCGGACGACTTAATTTTGACGGAATCAGCATAGTTAATCACTTCACTGTGGAAATTGAGGAAATATTATTTTTTTTGCGCTTCGTAATTAATAGTTATAAGTTCGGTCAGAAACCTGTGCAATGCAAGCGATGACGATTTTTTATGTGTCTGAATTTGCACTCTGTCACAATTCCAAATCTTTATTAATACTTCATCTTAAAACAAGGCAAATGCAGCGTGGATACTGGATTTTAGGGTGTTTTCTTTCAGTTCAAAAGCCTTATTAAAGCAACGATACCGCCTTAATTCCTGATGAAAGGTCTATCTAAAAAGTTGATCTTAATAAATCTATTAACAGTGAGATGACCCTCAATGGATATTTCATTACTGAAACTATTTCGCCGCTTTACTTAATTTATAGAGTTGCTTTCCGCTTTTTGATAATACGCAACGACCATTTCTTACTGTTAATAGCAGGTTTTCTGCGCTCTCTGGCATTGAGCTGATGCTTTTGCAGTTGATTGCACTACCTTTAAGTGGTCGTGATCACATTTTCTTGCTCATCCCCGTCACTCCTCCCCGCCTAATCCCCCGTAGGATGAGGAAGGTCAACATGGAGCCTGGCAAACTAACGATAACGTTGTGTTTAATATCTAAGAAAACTGGAACTCCTATGTCACAACCCATTTTTAATGAAAAGCAATTTCAGGAAGCCCTGTCACGCCAGTGGCAGCGTTATGGTTTAACTTCTGCGGCTGAGATGACCCCTCGCCAGTGGTGGTTGGCAGTAAGTGAAGCCCTGGCGGAAATGCTGCGAGCCCAGCCTTTCGTTAAACCGGCGGCGAATCAGCGCCATGTTAACTACATCTCAATGGAGTTTTTGATTGGGCGTCTGACGGGCAACAACCTGTTAAACCTCGGCTGGTATCAGGCTGTTCAGGATTCACTGAAGTCTTATGACATCAACCTGACTGACCTGTTGGAAGAAGAGATTGATCCGGCGCTGGGTAACGGTGGCCTGGGGCGTCTGGCTGCGTGTTTCCTCGACTCAATGGCGACTGTCGGGCAGTCTGCCACTGGCTATGGTCTTAACTATCAGTATGGTTTGTTCCGTCAATCCTTTGTCGATGGTAAACAGTCTGAAGCGCCAGACGACTGGCATCGCGGCAACTACCCGTGGTTTAGCCATAACGAAGCTCTGGATGTGCAGGTGGGCATCGGCGGCAAAGTGACGAAAGAGGGGCGCTGGGAACCGGAATTTACCATTACCGGGCAAGCGTGGGATCTTCCAGTGTTGGGCTACCACAACGGTGTGGCACAACCGCTGCGTTTATGGCAGGCGACTCATGCTCATCCGTTCAATCTAACCAAATTTAATGACGGTGACTTCCTGCGTGCCGAACAACAAGGCATCAATGCTGAAAAACTGACCAAAGTTCTCTATCCAAACGACAACCACACTGCGGGTAAAAAGCTGCGCCTGATGCAGCAATACTTCCAGTGTGCCTGTTCGGTGGCGGATATTCTGCGTCGCCATCATCTGGCGGGGCGTAAACTGCACGAACTGGCAGATTACGAAGTCATTCAACTGAACGATACCCACCCGACTATCGCTATTCCAGAACTGCTGCGCGTGCTGATCGATGAGCACCAGATGAGCTGGGATGACGCCTGGGCAATCACCAGCAAAACTTTCGCTTACACCAACCATACTTTGATGCCAGAAGCTCTGGAGTGCTGGGATGAGAAACTGGTAAAAGCCCTGCTGCCGCGCCATATGCAGATAATCAATGAAATCAACAACCGTTTTAAGAAACTGGTGGAAAAAACCTGGCCGGGTGATAAAGCGGTGTGGGCAAAGCTGGCGGTGGTGCATGACAAACAGGTTCGCATGGCCAATATGTGTGTGGTAAGCGGCTTTGCGGTGAACGGTGTGGCGGCGTTGCACTCGGATCTGGTGGTGAAAGACTTGTTCCCGGAATATCACCAGCTGTGGCCGAACAAATTCCATAACGTCACTAACGGCATTACCCCACGTCGCTGGATCAAACAGTGCAACCCGGCACTGGCGGCGCTGCTGGATAAATCACTGAAGAAAGAGTGGGTTAACGATCTGGATCAACTGATCCATCTGGAAAAATTCGCCGATGACGCGAAATTCCGTCAGCAATATCGCGAGATCAAACAGGCGAATAAAGTCCGTCTGGCAGAGTTTGTGAAAGCCCGTACCGGTATTGAGATCAATCCGCAGGCGATTTTCGATATTCAGATCAAACGTCTGCATGAGTACAAACGCCAGCACCTGAATCTGCTGCATATTCTGGCGCTGTATAAAGAAATTCGCGAGAACCCGCAGGCCGACCGCGTACCGCGCGCATTCCTGTTCGGCGCGAAAGCGGCGCCTGGCTACTACCTGGCGAAAAATATTATCTTTGCGATCAATAAAGTGGCTGACGTGATCAACAACGATCCGCAAGTTGGCGACAAACTGAAGGTGGTGTTCCTGCCGGATTATTGCGTTTCGGCGGCGGAAAAACTGATCCCGGCGGCGGATATCTCCGAGCAGATCTCCACTGCAGGGAAAGAGGCTTCTGGTACTGGCAACATGAAACTGGCGCTCAACGGCGCGTTAACCGTGGGTACGCTGGATGGCGCGAACGTTGAAATTGCCGAAAAAGTCGGTGAAGAAAACATCTTTATTTTTGGTCATACCGTGGAACAAGTGAAGGCAATTCTGGCCAAAGGCTACGACCCGGTGAAATGGCGGAAGAAAGATAAGGTTCTGGACGCCGTGTTGAAAGAGCTGGAAAGCGGTAAATACAGCGACGGTGATAAACATGCCTTCGACCAGATGCTGCACAGTATCGGCAAACAAGGCGGCGATCCGTATCTGGTGATGGCGGATTTCGCAGCCTATGTAGAGGCACAAAAGCAGGTGGATGTGCTGTACCGCGACCAGGAGGCCTGGACTCGCGCGGCGATCCTCAATACCGCCCGCTGCGGTATGTTTAGCTCGGATCGCTCTATTCGCGATTATCAGGCTCGTATCTGGCAGGCAAAACGCTAAGGAAGCTCGATGGAAAGCAAACGTCTGGATAATGCCGCGCTGGCGGCGGGGATCAGCCCCAATTACATCAATGCCCACGGTAAACCGCAGTCGATTAGCGCCGAAACCAAACGGCGTTTGCTTGACGCGATGCATCAACGTACCGCCACGAAAGTGGCGGTAACGCCAGTCCCGAATGTCATGGTTTATACCAGCGGCAAAAAAATGCCGATGGTGGTGGAGGGCAGCGGCGAATATAGCTGGCTGCTGACCACCGAAGAAGGTACTCAGTACAAAGGGCACGTGAGCGGTGGTAAAGCGTTCAATCTACCGACGAAGCTGCCGGAAGGTTATCACACGCTGACGCTTACCCAGGACGAACAGCGCGTGCATTGCCGGGTGATTGTCGCCCCGAAACGTTGTTACGAACCGCAGGCGTTGCTGAATAAACAAAAGCTGTGGGGGGCCTGCGTTCAGCTTTATACGCTGCGCTCGGAAAAAAACTGGGGCATTGGTGATTTTGGCGATCTCAAAGCGATGCTGGTGGATGTGGCAAAACGTGGCGGGTCGTTCATCGGTTTGAACCCGATTCATGCGCTCTATCCGGCAAACCCGGAAAGCGCCAGCCCGTATAGCCCGTCTTCTCGCCGCTGGCTGAATGTGGTTTATATCGACGTTAACGCCGTCGAAGATTTCCATCTTAGCGAAGAGGCACAGGTCTGGTGGCAGATGCCGACCACACAACAGACGCTGCAACAGGCGCGGGATGCCGACTGGGTCGATTACTCCACGGTTACCGCCCTAAAAATGACAGCATTGCGGATGGCGTGGAAAGGTTTCGCGCAACGTGATGATGAACAGATGGCAGCGTTTCGCCAGTTTGTTGCAGAGCAGGGCGATAGCTTGTTCTGGCAGGCAGCGTTTGACGCGCTACATGCACAACAAGTGAAAGAGGACGAAATGCGCTGGGGTTGGCCAGCATGGCCGCAGGCGTACCAGAATGTGGATTCACCAGAAGTGCGTCAGTTCTGCGAAGAACATCGTGATGACGTCGATTTTTATCTCTGGTTGCAGTGGCTGGCTTACAGCCAGTTTGCCGCCTGCTGGGAAATCTGCCAGGGCTATGATATGCCGGTTGGGCTGTATCGTGACCTGGCCGTTGGCGTGGCGGAAGGCGGCGCAGAAACCTGGTGCGATCGCGAACTGTATTGTCTGAAGGCGTCGGTTGGTGCGCCACCGGATATCCTCGGCCCGTTGGGGCAAAACTGGGGATTGCCGCCGATGGACCCGCATATTATCACCGCGCGCGCCTATGAACCGTTTATCGAGCTGCTGCGCGCCAATATGCAAAACTGCGGTGCGCTGCGAATTGACCATGTGATGTCGATGCTGCGTTTGTGGTGGATACCGTATGGCGAAACGGCGGATCAGGGGGCGTATGTTCACTATCCGGTGGATGATCTGCTCTCGATCCTGGCACTGGAAAGTAAACGCCATCGCTGCATGGTGATTGGCGAAGATCTTGGCACGGTGCCAGTAGAGATTGTCGGTAAGCTGCGCAGTAGTGGGGTTTACTCCTACAAAGTGCTCTATTTCGAAAGCGATCACGAGAAGACGTTCCGCGCACCAAAAGCGTATCCGGAGCAGTCGATGGCGGTCGCGGCAACACACGATCTGCCTACGCTGCGTGGTTACTGGGAGAGCGGGGATTTAACGCTGGGCAAAACGCTGGGGCTGTACCCGGATGAAGTGGTGCTGCGCGGTTTGTATCAGGATCGCGAACTGGCGAAGCAAGGGCTGCTGGATGCGCTGCATAAATATGGCTGTCTGCCAAAACGTGCCGGGCATAAGGCATCACTGATGTCGATGACGCCGACGCTGAATCGTGGCTTACAGCGTTACATCGCCGACAGCAACAGTGCCCTGTTAGGGCTACAGCCGGAAGACTGGCTGGATATGGCGGACCCGGTGAATATCCCCGGCACCAGTTACCAGTATAAAAACTGGCGACGTAAGCTTTCTGCAACGCTTGAGTCGATGTTTGCTGATGATGAGGTGAACAAGTTGATTAAGGATCTGGACAGGCGGCGCAGAGCGGCAGCGAAGAAATAATTTAGGAAGTGCCTGGTACACGTTACCAGGCTTTTTTTCAAGGAAAAATGATATGGACATGTTAGTCAAGGCAGACCTTGAAGATAAGATAAAAGAAAAATATACGATTGGTGACTATGAATTTGATGAAGTAAATAAATGCTTTTGGGGTGATACAGAAATCGAATTGTATCTCTATGAAGTAGATACAGATATCTGGCGAAGCTGCGATGTATGGTACTTTGATGGCTATGAAAATGGATTATCCGATCATGAGACTGAAGACCTTGTTTTCTTTGGTGATAAGGCTTCTGTAAAGAGTAAAGCCATTAAAAAATTTAATGAAAATCCCCCGGAGTTTATGGGATACAAGATATTTTATAGAAATATAGCCATTGTCTTCGAAACGCGAAGGCATCTGTTATAAGCGGCACAGAGCGGCAGCGAAGAAGAAGTAGAGTGCGGTTGATGCCGGATGCGATGCATCCGGCCATCAGTATTATCAAATCACCATATTCAGCAGCAGACAGCCTACCAGACCGCACACTGAGATAATGGTTTCCAGCATCGACCAGGATTTGATGGTCTCGCCGATAGTCAGGTTAAAGTACTCTTTGAACAGCCAGAAGCCCGGATCGTTCACGTGAGAGAAAATCACACTACCGGAACCAACCGCAATAACCATCAGCTCCGGGCTAACACCTGTCGTTGCAATCAGCGGCGCAGCGATACCACCCGCAGTGATTGCCGCAACGGTTGCAGAACCCAGCGCGATACGCAGCACAGCGGCAATAGACCACGCCATCAGCAGCGGAGAAATATTGGTTTCGTGCATCATGGAAGCAATGTATTTGTCCACGCCGCTGTCTACCAGCACCTGCTTGAACGCACCGCCACCACCGATGATTAGCAGCATCATCGCGATGATTTTGATGGAAGAAACCAGCGTGTCGTTAATCTGATCCATCGAACGGCCACGGTTCAGACCAAAGGTGAACATCGCAATCAGCACGGCAATCAATGTCGCCATCACCGGGTCACCGAGGAACTCTGCTACCGGCAGGAAAGCGTGACCTTTCGGCAGGATCATTTCAGCGATGGCACGCATCGCCATCAGTACAACCGGCACCAGAGAAGTCCAGACGCTGACGCCAAAGCTCGGCATCTCTTCTTCGCTAAAGGTTTTCGCACTGTACAGACCTTCCGGGATCGGCTTATCAATGCCTTTCAGCACGCGAGCGTAAACCGGACCCGCGAGAATCACGGTCGGGATCGCCAGAATAGTACCGTACAGCAGGGTTTTACCCATATCGGCATTGAAAATGGTGGCAATCGCAGTCGGGCCCGGATGCGGCGGCAGGAAGCCGTGGGTCACAGACAGTGCAGCCGCCATTGGTACACCAACATACAGCAGCGGGATATTGGCAGCAGCAGCGATGGTGAATACCAGCGGCAGCATCAGCACGAAGCCTACTTCATAGAACAGGGCAAAACCGACGGTAAAACCGGTCAATACCACTGCCCACTGGATGTGTTTTTTACCAAATTTGGCAATCAGCGTGGTGGCGATACGTTGCGCGCCGCCACAGTCTGCCAGCATTTTGCCCAGCATTGCGCCAAACCCCATGATCAGGGCAAGGCTACCGAGCGTCCCGCCGACACCGGCTTTGATAGAGCCAATAACTTTATCCAGCGGCATCCCTTGCATTAATCCAACAGCAAGCGCCACCAGGACGAGAGCGATGAAGCCGTTCATTTTGAAGCGGATCATCAGGAGTAATAACAAGATAACACCGATAGCAACAATGACTAATGGCATGATTTACCTGGCCTTTAATTTGTTATGGGTAACGTCAGGTTTCTGACGACAAATCCTGGTTGTCCCAACTGGGAACAGAGATATAACGGCACCACGGCTGATGACCCCTAAAACGTATTAGTGTAGTCAGATGTTATGAGTGTGTTTGGTGCCCATGAGAATGATACGGGTAACATAATGCGCTTGAGAATCACCAGAGCGGGGTAAATTTAAATTATGAGAGGTTGGTCATATTATCGTGGGGAAACGAAGGGGGACGGAGTAAAGCAGCGCCATAAGAACAACGAAAGCCCGATAAGACGCTTTAGCGTCGCATCGGGCAATCTACAAAAGAGGGGATAACTTAGTAGTAAGAGTGTTCGCCGCGCTGATGTTCGGTGAGATCGCGCACACCTTTCAGCTCCGGGAATTCGTTCAGCAGCTGCTTTTCGATCCCTTCTTTCAGCGTTACGTCGACCATGGAACAGCCGTTACAGCCGCCACCAAATTGCAGAATGGCGTAACCGTCTTCGGTGATTTCCATCAGCGAAACGCGACCACCGTGACCGGCAAGTTGCGGGTTAATCTGCGATTGCAGCATATACTCGACGCGCTCCATTAGCGGCGCATCGTCAGCCACTTTACGCATTTTGGCGTTCGGTGCTTTCAGCGTTAGCTGGGAACCCAACTGGTCGGTAACAAAGTCGATCTCTGCATCTTCCAGGTATGGTGCGCTTAACTCATCAACATACGCGGTCAGCAGGTCAAATTTCAGGGCGGTGTCGGTGGCTTCCACAGCGTCCGGCGGACAATAAGAAACGCCGCATTCAGCGTTAGGTGTGCCAGGGTTAATCACAAATACGCGGATTTGTGTCCCTTCTTCCTGGTTTGCCAGCAGTTTGGCAAAGTGCGCTTGTGCAGCATCGGAAATACGGATCATAGTAATGGCCTAATAGTTGACTATTTTAGTTGGTTATAATACGCCCATCATCGAGGCTCTACAAGGTTCGACAAAGGCACCAGACCTGGACAGTCGCCGCACCATTGCGTAAAAGCAACTGCGCAATCTCTGCGACGGTACTTCCGGTGGTAACGACATCATCCACAATCACCATATGGAGACCTTGCACGGGCAATTCAAGGCGAAAGGCATTTTTCAGGTTGCGCTTGCGCAGACGGGCGTTGAGAAAATGCTGGGTTGCAGTGGCTCTTGTTCGTGTGACGGCTTCGCTATCCCATTGGCAGTGCAACCAGCGTGATAACGGCTGACACAGCAAATCGCTCTGATTAAATCCCCGACGCCAGTGGCGATGCCGCCATAGCGGGACACTGACGATACGATCCGGCAGATGTAATTCGCTGGTGCGACGGGCGTGTAAGACTTCCAATAGTAACAAACGTGCTAGCGCACTGGCGATTTCACTGCGCCGGGAAAACTTAAGCTGGTGGATGAGCGGACTTAAGGGCGGCGCATAGTTGGCAACAGTGAGCAGTCTTTGCCACGGCGGCGGTTTTTGCAGACAGCGACCACAGGGAAGATGTGAGTGTGTAGAGGGTAATCCACATTGCGGGCATAGCATTTTATCTGTACGTGCGGCGCGGGAGCAGACCGAACAAATCCCCCAATGACCTAGCGCCAGCGGCATTCGGCATAGCCAGCATAATCCCGGTACTGTTAGCATATGTTCATCCTTGTAAGTGAAAAGAGAACAATAGCGGATGAATAACATCTGGTGGCAGACCCAAGGTCAGGGGAATGTTCATCTTGTGCTGCTGCACGGATGGGGACTGAATGCCGAAGTGTGGCGTTGCATTGACGAGGAACTTAGCTCGCATTTTACGTTACATCTTGTTGATCTGCCTGGCTTCGGACGCAGTCAGGGATTTGGTGCGATGTCGCTTGCTGACATGGCTGATGTCGTGCTGCAACAGGCACCGGATAAAGCCATTTGGTTAGGCTGGAGCCTGGGCGGGCTGGTGGCAAGTCAGATTGCATTAGCCTATCCCGAGCGTGTTCAGGCGCTGGTCACCGTGGCGTCGTCACCTTGTTTTAGTGCCCGCGATGGGTGGCCGGGGATAAAACCGGACGTGCTGGCGGGTTTCCAGCAGCAGCTAAGTGAAGATTTTCAGCGTACGGTGGAGCGGTTCCTGGCGTTGCAAACCATGGGGACAGAAACTGCGCGCCAGGATGCGCGGGCGCTGAAGAAAACCGTTCTGGCATTACCGATGCCGGAGGTTGAGGTGCTCAATGGTGGGCTGGAAATCCTGAAAACGGTCGATCTTCGTCAGCCGCTGCAAAACGTACCAATGCCGTTTTTGCGATTGTATGGTTATCTCGACGGTCTGGTGCCGCGCAAAGTAGTGCCGATGCTGGATGAACTCTGGCCGCACAGCGAATCATATATCTTCGCCAAAGCGGCCCATGCGCCGTTTATTTCACATCCAGACGAGTTTTGTCAGCAGCTGGTAGCGTTGAAGCAGAGGGTGTAGGTGGCTTTTGAAATGGCGAGACAGAACTTTACTGGCTCGCCGCAGCCAACTTTTCTTCTGACACCCCGGTAAAGCGCATAATGTCTGCAAGAAGGACTCCGGATTGCAGCATTCTTTTGGCGGTATCCAGGGCTTCCAGGCGTCGACCCAATAAACAACCAATCAGATGACTAATAAGATATTCTCTTTCTGCATCTGTCATTAAAACCATCCTTTACGTTATTGATGATTTATTTCAGCAAGGTCTTCAACCGTCAGGCTGGTAAATCGCAGAACGTCCTCAAGAGAGACTCCGGCATCCAGCATGGTTTTGGCAATATTTAGGGCGTTGGTACGTATACCTTTCTGAAACCCTTCCTGCCGCAATCTTTCCGCAATAGTCATTAAACTCTCCTTGTGTTTCGGTGAACGTTCGGCAACGCCGTCGATAAAATCGTTAAAACGTACCGCATCGCCAGTTTGTAGTATGTAATTAAACAGCCCTTTGATTTGTCTGTCATTAGCGTACCCACTACTTAATAAGCAAGCCATTTGCTCTACCAGCCCCATCAGGTCGCGTTGACGAATATGTTTTTGAATTAACTCCAGCAGCGCCATGCGTCGGTGCTGCATGATTTCATCATCAGGCATGACGGTGACATCAATCAGCGGAAATGCAGAGGCATAAAGCTGCCTTGCCAGTTTGGGATCGGCGAAACAATCCAGCCAACACAGCGAATAGGGATAGGGGCTTTCAATGCCGTGGTAAAACAACAACGGTACGACCATCGGCAACGTTTTGTATCCTGCATCAAGGTGGTTTTGCATTGCGGCAATGGCATAACGCATCATGCGAAATGCGATCAATTTGTTTGAGGTGCTTTGATGTTCAATCAGGCAATAGATGTATCCTGGCCCTTGTTCCGTTTTCACCGACCACAGCACGTCGGAATAGCTTTCACGCAGATCGTCATCGATAAAGCTGCTCGACTCCAGCTTGAGGGTTTTCATATCACAGAGCGCGTGAATGGGGGCCGGTAAATGGAACGCAAGAAAATCGCGTGCCGTGTCCGGTTGGCGTAAAAAGAGTTTGAACAGCGCATCGTGTGGGGTGGAACTCTGTTTTTTGCTCATGGCGTTCCTTCACCTGTTTTTTTGAATGCCGCGACTTTACGCGCCACTCCACGGCTGTGCATCAGCAAGTTTTCATCCCTGCGAGACACTTTCAGAGGAACTTACTCCATGCTGCAAGAGTTGCATTTTTATGGAAAGCCGCACGCAAAAAAGCCCGGTAGCTAATGCATACCGGGCTTTTCAAAACGAACGATGGAACAAGGTTAACGCAACATCCACCACTCACGCAGACAGGCTTTTCCTTCCGGGCAGCTTTTACAACTGCCAGAGAGGCAGCCATCAGGTTCTTCCTGAATCCGTACCGCTTTGCCCATATTTTCCAGCTGTTGCAGCATAGCGTTAATCATCGGCTGCGGGGTGTTCAGCGTCTGGCTGATCTGGGTCGCTTCCATACGACCCCGTAACGCCAGCAAATCACGCACCTGAATGAGCGAAGCCATTGCCGTGTCCTTAGTGGCAATCGCCAGTGGTGCTGGCTGCGCAGCAACTGCTTACCGTTTTGCGGCTTGCCAGTAGTTCGATATCGACCCGACTACGCGCGCGGCGCAGCAGACCGATAACCACGATGTTAAACAGGACAACCGCCAGAATGCACACCAGGCTGTAAGTTGGGTGCTGGCTGTAGCTGGCGACCTGATAGAACAATGTTGCCAGCGAGTAAGCGATATTTAGCCCCCACAGGATGGAGAAGCCCATCCAGCCACGGCTTGATTCACGGGCAATGGCACCCATCACCGAAATACACGGTACATACAGCAGGACGAATATCAGATAGCTGTAAGCTGCCGCCGCGCTACCGAATTTCTCATCCATCACGCCCATTGCCCCAGTACCCATTTCGCCGTCGCCTTTGCTGGCTTCAATTGGGTTCATCAGTACGCTAAGACTGAAGGTGTCTTTCAGGCTCTGCCAGGTTTCATCTACTGCGCTGAACAGCTCTTCACCAAGGTTAAATTCCGCCGGATTGAACTCTTCGTCCTGAATGTTTTCTGCGGTATAGAGAGTGTTGAGCGTACCGACCACCACTTCTTTCGCCATTGCGCCAGTAAACAGTCCAACCGTTGCCTGCCAGTTATCTTCATGCACGCCAATCGGCTTGAAGACTGGAGTGATCACACGGCTGACAGAGGCCAGCGCCGAGTCGTTGATGTTATCGACGATTTTCCCACTCAGCGAGAAGCTGTTGAAGGCGCTCAGGAAAATGCTAACGATGATAATCACTTTACCGGCGCGCAGGACGAAGCCTTTCAAACGCTGCCAGGTCTGGATAATCAGGCTTTTAACGTGTGGTACATGGTAGACCGGCAGCTCCATGACAAACGGCGTCGCTTCACCGCGCATGATGGTGTACTTGAGCATCAGGCCAGTCAGCACCGCCATCACGATACCGATGACATACAGCGAGAACACAGCCAGTGCGCCATTCTGCCCGAAGAACGCGGCAGCAAATACTGCGAAGATTGCCAGACGAGCACCGCAGGACATAAACGGTGCCATCATGATGGTCATCAGGCGTTCACGTGGTGCATCAAGGGTTCGTGCGCCCATTACCGACGGTACGTTACAACCAAAACCGACGATCAACGGCACAAAGGATTTACCCGGCAAGCCTAACGCCTGCATCAGACGATCCATCACAAATGCCGCACGCGCCATATACCCGGAGTCCTCGAGGAAGGAGAGGAACAGGTACATCATGCCGATCTGCGGCACCAGTGGCAGAACGGTGTTAATACCGCCACCCAGGCCCTGGGCGAGGAAGATAGTTAGCCAGTCCGGGAAGTGGAGCGTGTAGCCAATCCACTGAATACCATGCACAAAGAGTGCCACGGAACCGACGTCAAACAGCGGCTGTAGCGCCCCGCCGATGTTGATAGCCAGCAGGAACATCAGATACATCACAAAGAGGAAAATCGGCAGACCGAGGAATCGGTTAAGCACAATTTTATCCACTGCCGTGGTGAAACGGCTGGGTTCTGCCGTCAGAGTATTGCTTACCACATCGCAGATGGCAGCAATACACTGGTAACGTGCATCGGCAATGTGCAGCGCCGGATCGTCCATCTCATTACGCAGACGGGCGAGGGCAGCATCCAGATGCTGCGACGCTTCACCGGCGTAGGCGCGGCTGTAGATATCGCCTTCCAACATTTGCAGACCCAGCCAGCGGCGATGTTTCAGCGGGATGTCCGACGGCATCACTTTCGCCAGTGCATCGGCTTCATTGATTAGCGGCTGCGCGTAATGCACTAGTTCTACATTCTCGTTGGCTTTATAGCGGTCAATCGCCAGTTTCAGAGCTTCAATACCGCGACCACGCGTGGAAACCAGCGGGATCACCGGGCAGCCAAGACGCGCCGACAGCGCATCAATTTCAATGCGAATATTTTGCTTCTCGGCAATGTCGAGCATGTTCAGCGCCACGATGCAGGGAATGCCGAGTTCCAGCAGTTGCAGTGTCAGGTACAGGTTACGCTCAAGGTTAGACGCATCCACCACGTTAATCAGCAGATCGGCGTCGCCACTCAGAATGTAGTGACAAGCGATTTGCTCATCCAGAGAAGTTTGCGATGAGATGGTAGTCAGAGAATAAGTACCAGGCAGGTCAACCAGAGTGACCTGATGATCGGTGGTGGAGAACTGACCCTCTTTACGTTCGACGGTAACGCCAGCCCAGTTCCCTACACGCTGGCGTGCACCGGTGAGCTGGTTAAATAAAGTTGTCTTGCCAGAATTTGGATTACCAATTAAGCCAATGGTTAATTTTTTCATTGTTATTCTCACCGTATTAACAGGAAACCGCTTCCACTTCTAATAAGGCCAGATCTTTTTTGCGTAATACCAGGCTCACACGACGGGTTTCGATATGAATGGGATCGCCGAGTGGAGCGACGCGCACCACATTAAAAGAGGAGCCAGGTAACATGCCAAGAGAAAGCAGTTTTTGGCGATATGCCGGGCTGATTTCACGGGAAAAGCCAGTGATTTTCCACGCAGTATCTGGAGTGTATTGCATAAGGGCCTACTTGTTTCTCATTAACTGGATAACTACCTCATGGGGCGTTTGACAGCGACATGAGACCAGATGATTTGCCAACGAAGGAGAGATTAAATAATCAACAATACAATGATAATGAGAATGGTTTCTATCAGCAATACTTAAAATGTGTGCGAATGTTGGTTTAGATAATAATCTGACTCAATGTTGATGTGGCTCAAGGTTATATCGGAGCAAAAATATAACTCGAATGGCGAATTATTAGGGCTGGTTAATGTTTAATTAAGGTTTTAATTGTTAATGCAGTGATAAATATTAGCAAAAATATATTGTGGATTTAGCTGTGGAATAAAAATGCCGGAGATAATTTCCGGCATTTTTATGTCAGGCAAGGTGCTCGTTATGAGTTGCCAGATGCGGCGTGAACGCCTTGTCTGGCCTACGATTTCGTGCAAATTCGAACCGTAGGCCAACCAGGATGTTTAACGTTTTTTGCCCATTGCCGCTGCCAGCGCATCCATCATCGCGCTATTACCGGCAGGCTGCGCTTCACGACCGCGCGGTTTGGCTGCCGGGCGGTTGTTTTGCGGGCGATCGTTACCGCCGCTGCGACGGGCATTGGTTTCACCTGGCTGCTCATCCAGACGCATGGTCAGGGCGATACGTTTACGCTGAAGATCCACTTCCAGCACTTTCACCTTCACAATGTCACCCGCTTTCACCACGGTGTGCGGATCTTCCACAAACTTGTTCGACAAAGAAGAGATGTGAACCAGGCCATCCTGATGCACGCCGATATCGACAAACGCGCCAAAGTTGGTGACGTTGGTGACAGCACCTTCGAGGATCATACCCGGTTGCAGGTCGTTCATTGTCTCGACGCCATCGGCAAACTGAGCGGTCTTAAATTCTGGACGCGGATCGCGGCCTGGTTTTTCCAGCTCTTTGATGATGTCGGTTACCGTCGGCACACCGAATTTTTCATCGGTAAAGTCAGAGGCTTTCAGGTTACGCAGTTCGCTGCTGTTACCCATCAGATCTTTCAGCGCCTGCTGCGTTGCCGCCAGAATGCGTTCCACCACTGGATAGGCTTCCGGGTGAACGGTAGAAGCATCCAGCGGGTTATCACCGTGGTTAATACGCAGGAAGCCCGCGCACTGCTCAAAGGCTTTTGGCCCCAGTCGGCTCACTTTTAACAGTTGCTGACGGTTCTGGAACTGACCGTTCTCGTCACGCCAGGCAACAATGTTTTGCGCCATCATGCGCGTCAGGCCCGCCACGCGAGTTAACAGCGGAACAGAAGCAGTGTTGAGATCGACGCCAACGGCGTTAACGCAGTCTTCCACCACTGCGTCCAGTTTACGAGCCAGCTGCGTCTGGCTGACGTCATGTTGATACTGACCCACACCGATAGATTTCGGATCGATTTTCACCAGCTCTGCCAGCGGATCCTGCAAACGACGAGCGATAGACACTGCGCCACGCAGCGAAACATCGAGATCCGGGAACTCCTGCGCTGCCAGTTCGGAAGCTGAGTAAACGGATGCGCCTGCTTCGCTGACGATCACTTTCTGCGCAGTCACTTGCGGGAACTGCTTCTGCACGTCGAGATAGAAACGCTCGGTTTCGCGGGAAGCCGTACCGTTACCAATTGCCACCAGCTCAACGTTATGTTTTTCACACAAAGCGGCAACGGTCATCGCCGCTTTTGCGGCTTGTCCGGTGTGCGGATAAATGGTGTCGGTCGCTACCAGTTTGCCGGTTGCATCGACCACCGCAACTTTTACCCCGGTACGCAGACCCGGATCGAGCCCCATCGTCGCACGCAATCCGGCTGGGGCTGCCATCAACAGATCGTGCAGGTTACGGGCAAATACGTTGATTGCTTCATCTTCCGCACGTTCGCGCACGGTGCCCATCAGTTCTGTTTCCAGGTGCATCAGTACCTTGATGCGCCACGTCCAGCTCACCACGCCTTTGCGCCAGCTATCCGCCGGGGCATTGTTCAGGCGCAGATTGAGGTGATCCATAATGATTTGTTCGCAATAACTCTCTTTCGGCGGCTCATCGAACTGTGGATCGGCATTCAGCGAAAGCTGAAGTACGCCTTCGTTACGCCCACGGAACATCGCCAGCGCGCGGTGAGAAGGCACCGTGGACAGCGGTTCGTGATGATCGAAATAGTCGCGGAATTTCGCCCCTTCCTCTTCTTTACCGCTCACCACCGTAGAAACCAAATGCGCGTTCTTCCACAGATAATCACGCACTTTCGCCAGCAGGGCGGCATCTTCGGCAAAACGTTCCATCAGGATATAGCGCGCGCCGTCCAGCGCGGCTTTGGTATCTGCCACGCCTTTATCGGCATCAATATATTGCGCAGCGGCGACTTCCGGCGTATGTGACGGATCGTTCCACAGCAGGTCAGCCAACGGCTCAAGACCTGCTTCAATGGCGATTTGCCCACGGGTACGACGTTTAGGTTTGTAGGGCAGATAGAGGTCTTCGAGTTCGGTTTTGCTTAAGGTGGCGTTGATGGCATTCGCCAGCTCATCGGTGAGTTTACCTTGCTCAGAAATAGACTTGAGGATCGCCTGACGTCTCTCTTCCAGTTCACGCAGGTAGCTCAGACGCGTTTCCAGATTACGCAACTGCGTGTCATCCAGACCGCCGGTGATTTCCTTACGATAACGTGCGATAAACGGCACGGTATTCCCTTCGTCAAGCAGGCGAACGGCGGCTTCAACCTGTTCCGGGCGCGCCTGAATTTCACCCGCAATAATGCGGCAGAACGAATCATTCATCATGGTTTGAGTTCATCTTTTCGGATCAAAAATCAGGGGATAGTTATACGGACTGGCTGGCAAAAATGCCAGCCAAAGGCTGGAGGTTAAGACTCTTCCTTACGGTTTCACGTACTCGATGGCATTAACATACCAGCTCGCTTCCCCGGCAGGCGTATTCACTACTGCCAAATCGCCCACCTCTTTTTTCAGCAATGCGCGAGCCATCGGGGAATCGATAGAGATGTAATCTTTACGACCAAAAATTTCATCATAGCCGACAATTCGAAAACGGTGAGTCACGCCATCGTCGTTTTCAATCTCTACCCATGCGCCAAAGAAGACCTTGCCTTCCTGCTGCGGGGAATAATCGACGATTTTGAGATTTTCCATGCATTTAGTGAGATAGCGCACGCGACGGTCGATTTCACGCAGGCGCTTTTTATTATACTGATAGTCAGCATTTTCACTGCGGTCGCCCAGACTTGCGGCCCAGGTCACCTTTTTTGTGACCTCCGGGCGTTCTTCACGCCAGAGATAATTTAGCTCTTGTTTGAGTTTTTCATACCCTTCCCGGGTAACCAGGGGCGTTTTCATCTCGTTGATTCCCTTTGTCTGTTTGATAATGCGCACATTGGGTATAACGTGATCATATCAACAGAATCAATAATGTTTCGCCGAATAAATTGTATACTTAAGCTGCTGTTTAATATGCTTTGTAACAATTTAGGCTGAAATTCATACCAGATTTTGCTGGTGACGAACGTAAGCTTTTTTAAGAATACACGCTTACAAATTGTTGCGAACCTTTGGGAGTACAAAGAATGCAAGAGAACTACAAGATTCTGGTGGTCGATGACGACATGCGCCTGCGCGCGCTGCTGGAGCGTTATCTCACCGAACAAGGCTTCCAGGTTCGAAGCGTCGCTAATGCAGAACAGATGGATCGCCTGCTGACTCGTGAATCTTTCCATCTTATGGTACTGGATTTGATGTTACCTGGTGAAGATGGCTTGTCGATTTGCCGACGTCTTCGTAGCCAGAGTAACCCGATGCCGATCATTATGGTGACGGCGAAAGGGGAAGAAGTAGACCGTATCGTTGGCCTGGAGATTGGCGCTGACGACTATATTCCAAAACCGTTTAACCCGCGTGAACTGCTGGCTCGTATTCGTGCAGTGTTGCGCCGTCAGGCCAACGAACTGCCAGGCGCGCCGTCACAGGAAGAAGCAGTAATTGCTTTTGGTAAGTTCAAACTTAACCTCGGTACGCGCGAAATGTTCCGTGAAGATGAGCCGATGCCGCTCACCAGCGGTGAATTTGCGGTACTGAAGGCGCTGGTCAGCCATCCGCGTGAGCCACTCTCTCGCGATAAGCTAATGAACCTTGCCCGTGGTCGTGAATATTCCGCAATGGAACGCTCCATCGACGTGCAGATCTCACGTCTGCGCCGCATGGTGGAAGAAGATCCGGCGCATCCGCGTTACATTCAGACCGTCTGGGGTCTGGGCTATGTTTTCGTGCCGGACGGTTCTAAAGCATGAGGCGATTGCGCTTCTCGCCACGAAGTTCATTTGCCCGCACGTTATTGCTCATCGTCACCTTGCTGTTCGTCAGCCTGGTGACGACTTATCTGGTGGTGCTGAACTTCGCGATTTTGCCGAGCCTCCAGCAGTTTAATAAAGTCCTCGCGTACGAAGTGCGTATGTTGATGACTGACAAACTGCAACTGGAGGACGGTACGCAGTTGGTTGTGCCTCCCGCTTTTCGTCGGGAGATCTACCGTGAGCTGGGGATCTCTCTCTACTCCAATGAAGCCGCCGAAGAGGCCGGGCTGCGTTGGGCGCAACACTATGAATTCTTAAGCCATCAGATGGCGCAGCAGCTCGGCGGCCCGACGGAAGTTCGCGTCGAGGTCAACAAAAGCTCGCCTGTCGTCTGGCTGAAAACCTGGCTGTCGCCCAATATTTGGGTGCGTGTGCCACTAACCGAAATTCATCAGGGCGATTTCTCTCCGCTGTTCCGCTATACGCTGGCGATAATGCTGTTAGCGATAGGCGGTGCGTGGCTGTTTATTCGTATTCAGAACCGACCGTTGGTCGATCTCGAACATGCTGCTTTGCAGGTCGGTAAAGGGATTATTCCGCCGCCGCTGCGTGAATATGGCGCTTCGGAGGTGCGTTCGGTTACCCGCGCCTTTAACCACATGGCGGCAGGCGTTAAGCAACTGGCGGATGACCGCACGCTGCTGATGGCAGGGGTAAGCCATGACCTGCGCACGCCGCTGACGCGTATTCGCCTGGCGACGGAGATGATGAGCGAGCAGGATAGCTATCTGGCAGAATCGATCAATAAAGATATCGAAGAGTGCAACGCCATCATTGAGCAGTTTATCGACTACCTGCGCACCGGGCAGGAGATGCCGATGGAGTTGGCGGATCTTAACGCTGTGCTTGGTGAGGTGATTGCCGCCGAAAGTGGCTATGAGCGGGAAATTGATACCGCGCTTGAGCCGGGCAGCATTGAAGTGAAAATGCACCCGCTGTCAATTAAACGCGCGGTGGCGAATATGGTGGTGAACGCCGCCCGCTACGGCAATGGCTGGATCAAAGTCAGCAGCGGCACGGAGCCGAATCGCGCCTGGTTCCAGGTGGAAGATGACGGCCCAGGTATTGAACCGGAGCAGCGTAAGCACTTATTCCAGCCGTTTGTCCGTGGTGACAGCGCGCGCACTATCAGCGGTACTGGCTTAGGGCTGGCGATTGTGCAGCGGATTATCGATAACCATAACGGGATGCTGGAACTTGGCACCAGCGAGCGAGGCGGGCTTTCCATTCGCGCCTGGCTGCCATTGCCGGTAACACGGGCGCAGGGTGCGACAAAAGAAGGGTAAATAAAACGGGAGGCGAAGGTACCTCCCGTTTTGCTTTCTATAAGATACTGGATAGATATTCTCCAGCTTCAAACCATTACAGCTTCGGACCAGCCGCTACCAGCGCGGCACCTGCAGGGGTGTCAGTGTATTTATCGAAGTTGTCGATAAACAGTTTCGCCAGCGTTTCAGCTTTTTCCTGCCACTGTTCCGGAGAGGCGTAAGTGTTACGCGGATCGAGGATCTTCGTGTCAACGCCTGGCAGTTCGGTCGGGATCGCCAGGTTAAACATCGGCAGAGTGAAGGTTTCTGCGTTATCCAGCGAACCATTCAGAATAGCGTCAATAATGGCGCGGGTATCTTTAATCGAGATACGTTTGCCAGTGCCGTTCCAGCCGGTGTTAACCAGATACGCCTGCGCGCCCGCCGCCTGCATACGTTTCACCAGCACTTCTGCGTACTGCGTCGGGTGCAGCGACAGGAACGCCGCGCCGAAGCAGGCAGAGAAGGTTGGCGTCGGTTCGGTGATGCCACGCTCAGTACCGGCCAGTTTGGCGGTGAAGCCAGAGAGGAAGTGGTACTGGGTTTGATCGGCAGTCAGACGAGATACCGGTGGCAATACGCCGAAAGCATCTGCGGTCAGGAAGATAACTTTAGTTGCGTGGCCTGCTTTGGAGACCGGCTTAACGATGTTTTCGATGTGATAGATCGGATAAGAAACGCGAGTGTTCTCGGTTTTTGAACCATCATCAAAGTCGATAGTACCATCTTCACGCACGGTGACGTTTTCCAGCAGCGCATCGCGACGGATGGCGTTGTAGATTTCGGGTTCCGCTTCTTTTGACAGCTTGATGGTTTTCGCGTAGCAGCCGCCTTCGAAGTTAAACACGCCGTCATCATCCCAGCCGTGCTCGTCATCGCCAATCAGGCGACGTTTCGGGTCGGTGGAAAGGGTGGTTTTACCCGTGCCGGAAAGGCCGAAGAACACCGCAACATCACCTTTCTCGCCAACGTTGGCGGAGCAGTGCATGGAGGCAATGCCTTTCAGCGGCAGCAGGTAGTTCATCATCGAGAACATCCCTTTCTTCATTTCGCCGCCGTACCAGGTGCCGCCAATCAACTGCATACGTTCAGTCAGGTTAAACGCGACGAAGTTTTCAGAGTTCAGGCCCTGTTCTTTCCACTGCGGGTTGGTGCACTTCGCGCCGTTCATGACGATAAAGTCTGGTTTGAAACCTGCCAGCTCTTCATCGCTTGGGCGAATAAACATGTTTTTGACGAAATGCGCCTGCCAGGCCACTTCGGTGATGAACCGGACGGAAAGACGTGTGTCTGGGTTAGCACCACAGAAAGCGTCAACGACAAACAGACGTTTGCCGGAAAGCTGTTTGGTCACCAGGCCTTTCAGATGCTGCCAGGTTTCAGGGGAGAGAGGTTTGTTGTCGTTCTTACCTTTGCCTTTGTCTGCCCACCAGAAGGTATCGCGAGTGGTATCGTCACGGACGATATACTTATCTTTTGGTGAACGACCGGTGAAGATTCCGGTATCGACGGCAACGGCGCCCAGATTAGTTAACACCCCGCGCTCATAACCGGTCAGGCTCGGATCGAGCTCTTCCTGATACAGCAGGTCGTAGCTTGGGTTGTAAACGATATCATGTACGTCACTGATACCATAAGCCTCGAGTTCTTGCGGGGTCAAACCATTGTTAACGCGCATTTCACTGCTCCTTAGCCAATATGTATTGCCTGAATAGTAAAGTCTTTTTGGGGGTGTTAACCGCGACAAGGCTCATAGATTTACGTATCTGGAGAAATTCATATTTGACAAAACTCCGTGATTCCTGTCACGAAACGGTTGGTATTATCGCAGAAATAGCATTTTAGGTGTGGAAAATGTTCCTAAAAGGTTAAAACTTAGTTTATATGGCGAGAATGTTGTGAGTGTAATCGCATTCCTGAGTGAAATTGATGCAAATTCAATGAGTAAAGTATCGATTCACCACGCTAACTTTTTTTGATTACTTTCTGAAAAAAGCAAATTAGTCCTGCCTGGATGCGATAATTACCTCTCCTTTTGATTCTGGATAACCAACATGGAAAACGTTGAGCTTTCACCCGCGACACGCAGGGGAATGGTTGCTACCGGATTACTCCAGGGATTAGTTTGTTACCTGCTGATCTCCTGGCTTGCCAGTAAAAATAACAGTTGGATAGTTTATGGTGTACCTGCGACCGTGGCGCTTTCATCCGTTTTGTTATTTTCTGTAGTGTCCTTCAAACAGAAGCGACTTTGGGGATGGCTGGCGATAGTGTTGATTGCCACTCTCGGGATGAGCGGCTGGCTGAAGTGGCAAATTGATGGCATGAGTCCCTGGAGAGCGGAAAAGGCGCTTTGGGATTTTGGGTGTTATCTGCTGCTGATGGGAATGATGTTGCTGCCGTGGATACAACAGAGTCTGCGTGAGCGTAATGACAATACCCGCTATAGCTATTTTTACCAGTCGGTATGGCATAACGTACTTATATTATTGGTGATTTTTATCGCCAATGGCCTGACGTGGCTGGTGCTTTTACTGTGGAGTGAGTTATTTAAACTCGTTGGCATCACGTTTTTTAAAACGCTCTTTTTTACAACCGACTGGTTTATTTATCTTACGTCAGGTCTGGTTACCGCACTGGCGGTGATCCTCGCGCGGACACAGTCACGTTTAATCGACTCCATTCAAAAGTTGTTCACGTTAATCGCCACGGGGGTGTTGCCGTTAGTATCATTGCTAACCCTGATGTTTATTATCACCCTGCCGTTTACGGGCCTGAGCGCGATTTCTCGCCACATCTCCGCTGCCGGGTTGCTTTTGACGCTGGCCTTTTTGCAATTGCTCTTAATGACCATTGTCCGCGATCCGCAAAAAGCGTCACTTCCCTGGACTGGCCCGTTGCGTTGCCTGATTAAAACCGCTCTGCTGGTCGCCCCATTGTATGTGTTAGTCGCCGCCTGGGCGTTATGGCTGCGGGTCGCTCAGTACGGCTGGACTACGGAACGCTTGCATGGTGTGTTGGTTGTGGTGGTGTTACTGGTTTGGTCGCTGGGATATTTTGTCAGTATTGTCTGGCGTAAAGGGCAAAATCCCCTTGTTTTTCAGAGCAAAGTGAACCTTACGGTTTCGTTATTGGTGCTGGCGATACTGGTGCTTCTTAATTCGCCGGTGCTGGACAGTATGCGTATTAGCGTGCACAGTCATATGGCGCGTTATCAGAGCGGCAAAAACACGCCAGACCAGGTAAGTATCTACATGCTCGAGCAGAGCGGTCGTTATGGACGTGCGGCGCTTGAGTCACTGAAAAGCGATGCCGGGTATATGAAAGACCCGAAACGCGCATGGAATCTGCTAATGGCGTTTGATGGGGAGCAACATCTTCAGCAGGTATCGGAAAAAGCATTAGCCGATAATGTGTTAATTGCTCCAGGTTCAGGTAAACCGGATGCGACATTCTGGTCGGCCTTAATCAAAGAACGCTATAACGTGATGACCTGTATTGAAAAAGACGCCTGCGTACTGGTCGAGCAAGATCTGAATAGTGATGGCAGGGCAGAGAGGATCCTTTTCGCTTTTAATGATGAAAGATATGTTGTTTATGGCTTTGATCCTGACAAGAAAGAATGGCAAGAGCTTGCGATGAGTGTACTTCCGCGTGAAATAACGAAAGAGAAATTACTCACTGCCGCGAAGGAAGGAAAACTGGGGACGAAGCCTAAAACGTGGCGCAATCTTACGGTGGATGGTGAAACGCTGGATTTGAATCTGAATGAATGACAACGCGTATCTGATTTTTGCCGGATGCGGCGCTTTAGCTGACCTACAATAACTTGCGATTTATACCGTCGGCCTGATAAGCGCAACGCATCAGGCAATTGCGTCATGAAATCCGGCAGAGTTATCTCCGCCGGAAAAACTAATTAATGCACCTGCGGATCTGCCGGAGACGCGTTGTTGCGGATCTCGGCAATATCCATCGCATTGAACAGATAGTGGTTACCGCAGTAATCACAATGCATGTCAATTTCGCCATCTTCCGCCAGGATGCTATCCACTTCTTCATCCGGCAGCGTTTTCAGCGCATCGGCGCAACGTTCACGCGAGCAGGTGCATTTGAACTCAACATCCTGCGGATCGTAAACCGTCACCTCTTCTTCGTGATACAAACGCCACAACACTTCGTTTGCCGGTAAGGTCAGCAGTTCTTCGGTTTTGATGGTTTCGGTTAGCGTCGCCAGATGGTCGAAGTCGTCCTGCTGGGCATTTTGCGCAGGCATTACCTGCAACAACATACCGCCCGCAGCCGGTTTGCCATCTACGTCGCCGGTGCGAATAAACAGGCGCGTCGGCAGCTGTTCAGAACGCATAAAGTAATCTTCCAGGCAGGCCGCCAGGGTATCACCTTCCAGACCAACCACGCCCTGATAGCGTTCACCTTCGCTTGGGGTAATTGTGATCACCACGTAACCATTGCCAACCAGCGTTTTCAGGTCAGCATTTTCCGGAATTTCGCCCTGTACGCGCGCCACGCCACGCATCTGCTGGTTGTTGTTACCGTTAATAACCGCCAGATTCATCGGGCCGTCGCCTTGCAGCTGTACGGTGATATCACCATCAAATTTCAGCGTAGCGGTTAACAGGCTGGTCGCAACCAGCAGTTCTGCCAGCACGTTTTTAACGGGCTGCGGGTAATCGTGATTCTCAAGGATCTGTTGCAGGGTTTCCGAAACGGTTACCAGTTCGCCGCGAACGGCAAAGTTTTCAAACAGATAGCGATGTAATTGGTCATGTTGCGGCATAATCATCTCTCTTGCAGGTGACAGTTATTCACTGTCGCCGTGTTTAAATCGTAACAGGTCGCGGCGCTCTTTTTTGTCCGGGCGTCGGTCCGGGTGCGGCATGGTTAAGGCATTAAGTTTACGTGCCAGCGCCATTTTTTCGCGTTTCTCTACACTTTCCACAGTCTCTTCATACAGCAAGGCTGCCTCGCTGGCGGGGCGACGCTGTTCAGTAATCGCCTTCACGATTACCGTTCGCTCGTCATTTCCCTGGCGCAGAGTGAGCGTGGCATTCAGTTCGACGACTTTACTCGGCTTGCTGCGCTGCCCGTTGTAATGCACCTTACCGCCTTCGATCATTTCACGAGCCAGCGCGCGGGTTTTGTAAAAACGGGCGGCCCATAGCCATTTATCCAGTCGAACCTCAACAGCAGGTTTTTCTTTCATGGCGTCTCCTTCACATTAGCGAGGGGATCAGGCGGCGGTAGTCATTCAGTGACGGATGGCGCTGATACTGTTTTTCAGCAATCCCTGAGTCGGGATTAGTGACGCCGAGGCAGTAACGAATACCAAATTGCGCGGCAGCATCGAGAATCGCTTCGCTGTCATCGATAAACAGCGTTCTTTCAGCTTTCAGACCCGTAGCTTCGGCCACCGCATTCCATAACCGCTGATCCTCTTTCGGATAACCAAATGTGTGGGTGGAAAGTAATAAATCAAGGTGCGCGTCGAGACCGGTATGCTCAAGTTTTACCGCCAGGTTGTGCGGATGCGCGTTGGTGAGCAAAATTCGCTGCTTACCGCTGGCTTTAAGTGCCTCAAGAAACGGAATGGTATCTTCACGCAGTACGGCGCGCGGTCCCATCTCGGTGGTCATCGCACAGATATCCAGACCCAGTTGCTCACTCCAGTAATCAAGACAGTACCAGTTTAGCGTATGCTGCACGTCGTGATATTGCTGGCGCATATATTCCATCGCTTCCTGTGGCGTGACCCCGTTTTTCGCGCCCCAGGTTTCAGGCACCAGCTTTTGCCAGAAATAGTTATCGAAGGCGAGGTCGAGCAACGTGCCGTCCATATCCAGCAGAACGGTATCTACGTCCTGCCAGGCAATGTTGATATGCATGAGGGAAATCTCCAGAGTGAAGCAATTTGCGCGACAGGGTAGCATAACCTGCCGCGCAAACGTGTTATTCGATAAGGCTTTCTGAAGGGGTGATCAGTTGTGGATTCAGGCAGCTTTCATAATAGGCCTGAATTTCCATCATGCGAGTACGATGACGGTGATAACGACGCCAGGCCTGTACGCCATTATAGATGGCACTGCCCAGCATCGTCAGCAACAGCAATGTCGTGCCCAGATAGCGCCACAGGCCGGAGCGATCCGGGATGGGGTGCAAGCCGATATGCTGCGTACCGTTGGCATCGGTAAAAATATTGGTGACGATACCTTCGGCGTTAAACGGCGTATGCATCAGCATTTGCGCCAGTTTCTGGAAAGCGTTCCACTGTTCTTGCGGCGGGTAGTCGTAAAGTGATGCCGAAGGCCAGGGCTGATCAACAAAATCGCTGCCTTCGTCGCTGACAATCAGGAATCCTCCCGGTGCCGGGCTATTCAGTGATTGCGCCGCTCGCGCCGTTTCATGAGTAATAAATGGTGCTGTGGAGGTTTCCACCAGGTTATCGAGTGATTCTGCGCTCACCGGGCGGAGTAACACATTCACGCCGTCGAGTTTTCCAGCGTTAGCGCGTTTTACCAGTGCGTCCCAGTCCTTACTGTTGCCGAGATTCACCAGCGCATTTTTCAACCGAACACAATCATCTTTGGCGGCACAGAGATCGGCGGTTTTCAGCACGATGTCGCCAAAGTCATCGAGCAGTACCATGCCGGATTTCTGAATTGCTGAACGCAATGTGGCGCTGACGCGAGATTCATCATCCGGTTTCGGGTGCAACTGGCGGTTTACTGCCTCGGTCAGTGCCGTGGCCTTGTTGACCAGCTCAGATTCTGGTAATGGCAATGAACGGGCGTCATTCCAGATGATCTGCGAGCAGTCAAATGGTAAAAACGGTGAATTGGTTTTCGCGCTCCAGGTGCCTGACGTGCGGATATTACACATCCCTGTACCGCTAAGACGTAAGGTATCGCCTACACGTACTCCGGCATCTGCCAGTTGTTTAACGCTGGTGGCCTCAATGGTCTGCGCGCCTTTCATCCATGAGAGAGTGAATTTCAGCGGCATATCCAGCGGGATCCAGAATAACAGCATAAACAGCACCAGCAGCGAGCCCGCAGCGATAATCGTACTGCGCAGCCAGTGCTGTAACGGAAAGTTTTTTACTTCATCATGCAGCGAAAGATATCGCCCCTGACGCACTACGTGGCGGTCGAGATAGATATCAATATCGGTTTGTTGACCGAGATCCTGAGCAATGTATGGCTGCCAGTGTGCGGGATAGACCAGGTCGATAATACCGAGTGAAATATTGTTGATCTGTTCCTGATCGTTTTCTCCAAACAATCCCCAACGACGCGGCGTACCACGCAGACAGTGGATCTCCCGCAGGGATGATTTTGCTGGTGGCGCAAATAGCCCCCACAGACCAGCTCCCAGCAGCAGTAACGCGCCGCCAGCCAGCCACGGGACAAATACATCCGGGGTAATCAGGCAGAAAAAGAACATCAGGAAAGAGGCGACAATCAGCAACGCTTCGCGTAGCCCACGCGGGCGACTAAGCGCATACTCTTCATGCGTTTCTTTGCGAATATTGAGCAGTTCGATTTGCTCGCTTTCTTCACCGCGAATCGACGCCTGCGTTGACGGGACAGGCTGTAACGCATAGCCGCGAGTTTCCTGCATGTACTCTTGCAGCGTATGACCGTTGAGAGAAATAACCAGCGGCAGCGAATCGGTATGGATCAGTTCAACGCTATTTTCATCGTTGATGTACTGCTCCCAGAACGGGGGCAGGTGGACTTCCACCGAATCGAGATAATAACGCCATTTGTTAGGATCGTCGGTCGAAATGCCATAACGCGTGATGGCGTGTGTCAGCATCATGACGTTGTTGCTTTCAGCGTTCAGCGTCAGTGAAACGGGGGCTGCGCTGGCACCCGTCGGGCCAGGAACCTGCAAAACCTGCGTCAGGCTGTCGAGATAATTTTCAACGGCGCTACGTTCTTCAGGCATGAGTTTGCGCGTTTGCGCATCAGCGAAGGCGTTAGTCCAGGGCAGTTGACGCCGTCTGGAGCGCACCTTTATCAGCCATCCCGCAAGTAGTGAGCAGGCCAGCAAAGCAGCTAAAAAAATCACAATGGTGCTCATGCTTTCCCCATCTTACTTAATTTGTCAGGTGTGATTAGTCGCATCCTGGACACAATATAGGATTCTGCGGTTGGCTATCGGCAAGCGTGGAGTTGAACTTGAGCATCATTAAGCGCATCCCAGTAACCGGTGATCATAGCAAACCCTCTGAGGGCGGAATATCAGCAAATTCCTGGAGTTATTTCAACCTATTGACTTTTAATTTGATTTGAGAATGATTATTTATTAAGTTACGTAAATGTAAATAACATGCAATTCACATTGCCGAATGCGTGTCCGATATCGCACAATAACTGCTGATTTCACAGCATAGATTCCACGATGAGCAAATCATTACAAAAACCCACCATTCTGAATGTTGAAACTGTAGCCCGTTCCCGATTGTTTACCATCGAAAGCGTGGATCTGGAGTTCAGCAACGGCGTGCGGCGTGTTTATGAACGAATGCGTCCAACCAACCGGGAAGCCGTGATGATTGTGCCAATTGTGGACGATCACCTGATTTTGATCCGCGAATACGCGGTGGGAACCGAATCCTACGAGTTAGGATTTTCGAAAGGGTTAATTGACCCCGGTGAAAGTGTCTATGAAGCGGCAAACCGCGAACTCAAAGAAGAAGTGGGATTTGGCGCAAGGGATCTGACTTTTTTGAAGAAACTCAGCATGGCACCGTCTTACTTCTCCAGCAAAATGAATATCGTGGTGGCGCAGGATCTTTACCCTGAATCGCTGGAAGGCGACGAACCAGAGCCACTACCGCAGGTGCGCTGGCCGCTGACGCATATGATGGATTTGCTCGAAGATCCTGACTTCAATGAAGCGCGTAATGTCAGCGCGTTGTTCCTGGTGCGCGAGTGGTTGAAGGGGCAGGGACGGTTGTAAATACGTGGAGCTTGCCTGATGCGCTACGCTTATCAGGCCTACGTGGTTCCTGCAATGTATTGAGTTTCGACGATTTTGTTGGCTGGATAAGGCGTTCACGCCGCATCCAGCATGAACAACGCGCACTTTGTCTGCAAACTGAAAAGGCGCCGAAGCGCCTTTTTAATCAGAACAATTCCTGAGCCTCACCATTATCAATAATGGTTGTCCCTACCTCGCGCACCGCCTGCTGTGTAGGTTGCGTACCTTCGATGAAATACTCTTCGCGGCTGTTACCACCGTTGGCCAGTTGCCCGGTGCTGCGATCAATATTCACCGTCACAATACCTGGCGGCGGCGTCAGCGGTTGTTCCGGTACACCTTCCAGAACGGCTTTCATATAAGCGTCCCATGCTGGCTGGGCGCTCTTTGCACCGCCTTCGTAACCGGAGATCTGATCTTTAATCGCCCCGGAAGCCGTGGTGTGACCGAGATTACGACGGTGATCGTCAAAGCCAATCCATACCGAGGTCACAACGCCCGGACCGTAACCCGAAAACCACGCATCTTTCGAACTGTTGGTCGTCCCGGTTTTCCCGCCGATATCATGACGTTGCAAATCACGACCTGCGCGCCAGCCGGTGCCTTGCCAGCCAGGTTCACCAAAGATATTGGTGTTCAGGGCGCTCTTAATCAGGAATGCCAGCGGTGTGCTGATGACGTGTGGAGCGTATTCTGGCGCGCCAGTTTTTGCTACTAATGCCTGATTAGCCTGCTCCAGCTGCGGCATCGGAACAGAAACATTCTGCTGTTCGCGAGAGATAGCCACGTCTTCAACGTCGCTGTTTTCCAGCACGTTCGATTTTTGCGTATCACCGTAAATCACCGGAATATCACATTCCGGGCAGGCTACTTTCGGTTTCGCTTCGAAAATCACGCCGCCCTGGTCGTTTTCAATTTTGCTGATAAACCAGGGGTCGACCAGGAAGCCACCATTAGCCATCACTGCGTACCCGCGCGCCACCTGCAACGGCGTGAAGGAAGCGGAACCCAGTGCCAGTGACTCAGTGTGGACAATGTTTTGTGCCGGGAAGCCGAAGCGTTGCAAATACTCTGCGGCATAGTCCACGCCCATCGCTCGCATCGCACGTACCATTACCACGTTTTTCGACTGTCCCAGCCCTTGACGTAAACGGATTGGACCGGCGTACTGCGGCGGTGAGTTTTTCGGCTGCCAGTCAGAACCCGCGCCTGCATCCCAGCGGGAAATTGGCACATCGTTCAGCATACTTGCCAGCGTCAGCCCTTTATCCATCGCAGCGGTGTAGAGGAACGGCTTGATATTCGAACCAACCTGACGCAGTGCCTGGGTAGCGCGGTTAAATTTGCTTTGGTTGAAGTCAAAGCCACCGACTAACGCCATAACCGCACCGTTTTGTGGATTGATCGATACCAGCGCCGAGTTCACTTCCGGCACCTGTGCCAGCCACCAGTCATCGCCCACCTGGCGAACCCAGATTTGCTGGCCTGTTTGCACAACATCGGTCACTTTACGCGGCGTCGGTCCCTGCTGAGTATCGGAACGATAAGGCCGTGCCCAGCGAATCCCTTCCATACGCAGCGTCACAGATGTTCCGTCCGCCAACATTGCTGTCGCTTCCTGCGGGTTGGCGCGGGTGACAGCGGCAGGTAGCAGCGGACCATAGGTTGGCAGCGCCTTCAGCGTATCGGTAATCTTTTTGTCATCCCACGCTGATTCACCTACTTTCCACAGCACATTGGCCGGGCCGCGATAGCCGTGACGCATGTCGTAGTCCAGTACGTTATTACGCACGGCTTGCTGTGCGGCCTGCTGCACTTTGCGGGTAATGGTCGTGTAAATGCGATAGCCGTCTTCATAAGCGTTTTCGCCGTAACGGTTATACATCTCCTGACGTACCATTTCGGTGAGATACGGCGCTGAGAAGGCGATCTCCGGTGCGTGATAGTTGGCGTTAATCGCTTCGGTGCGTGTCTCATCAAGCTGCTGTTGGGTGATATACCCTTCGTCCAGCATTCGCGACAGCACGACGTTACGCCGCGCGACGGCTCGATCCATTGAATAGAGCGGGTTGAAGGTGGAAGGGGCTTTAGGCAGCCCGGCAATCACCGCCATTTCGTTCAACGTCAATTGGTCGACGGTTTTACCGAAATAGACTTGTGCCGCAGCACCGACACCATAGGCGCGGTAACCGAGATAAATCTTGTTCAGATAAAGCTCGAGGATCTCGTCTTTCGTCAGCAACTGTTCAATACGAATCGCGAGGAAGACTTCCTTAATTTTACGCATTAGCGTGCGTTCTGGACTCAGGAAGAAGTTTCTCGCCAGTTGTTGGGTGATGGTGCTCGCCCCTTGCGATGCGTGACCGGAGAACAGCGCCACGCTTGCCGCACGGAAGATCCCCACAGGGTCAACTCCGTGATGCTCGTAGAAGCGGCTATCTTCCGTCGCAATAAAGGCTTTCACCATTTCCGGCGGGATTTGATCCAACGTAACCGGAATACGACGTTTTTCACCGTATTGAGCAATTAGCTCGCCATCGGCGCTGTAAATCTGCATCGGAATTTGCAGGCGTACATCTTTTAATGTCGCCACATCCGGCAGTTGTGGCTCGATGTAGCGGTAGAGGCCATAAATCGAGCCTGCTCCCAGCAGAATGCAACAGACTGCAAGGATCAATAAATACTTTACGAACTTCACTGGAAATTTCCCATTTAGTTTCATTTGGGCAGTTTATAAACAAACGCGCGGTAGTATAAAGGCAAGCCAGACGCATTGATATACCCGTCAGAGTGACGGGGGATAAGGAGATCATCACAATGACATTTAAGACCTGGCAAATTGGTTTGCATTTACAACAGCAAGAAGCGGTGGCGGTTGCTATCGTGCGTGGCGCGAAAGAATGCTTTTTGCAACGCTGGTGGCGTTTGCCGCTGGCGACCGACATTATCAAAGATGGGCGCATTATTGACGCGGAACGGCTGACTAAAACGTTGTTACCGTGGAGTCGTGAACTGCCACACCGTCATCACATTATGTTGGCATTTCCCGCTAGCCGAACGTTACAAAGGGCATTTCCGCGTCCGGCAATGTCCCTGGGCGAACGGGAGCAAATGGCCTGGTTGACAGGTACGATGGCTCGCGAGCTGGATATGGAACCGGACTCCCTGCGCTTTGATTACAGCGAAGATTCGCTAGGTCCCGCCTATAACGTGACCGCTGCGCAAAGCAAAGAGCTGGCAACGCTGCTTAGCCTGGCAGAAAGATTGCGTATTCACGTTAGTGCGATTACCCCAGACGCCTGCGCTTTGCAGCGATTCCTGCCTTTTTTACCTTCTCATCAGCAATGTCTGGCCTGGCGTGATAACGAACAGTGGCTATGGGCGACACGTTATAGCTGGGGGCGCAAACTGGCGGTAGGGATGACAAGCGCGAATGAACTGGCCGCGACGTTAGCCATTAATTCTGAAAGTCTCGCGATATGCGGTGAAGGCGGATTTGACCCCTGGAATGCGGTTTCTGTGCGTCAGCCGCCGCTACCGCCGCCAGGTGGAGATTTTGCTATCGCGCTGGGGCTGGCGCTTGGGGAGGGGTGCTGATGAATCCGCCAATCAATTTTTTGCCCTGGCGAGAGCAACGCCGGACGGCCTTTCTTCGCTTCTGGTTGCTGATGTTCGTTGCTCCTCTGCTGCTGGTTGTCGGGATAACGCTAATGCTGCGTTTGACAACCAACGCTGAAGTACGCGTTGACGCTGTTTTGCTTCAGGCGGAACAACAACGCGCCAGCACCCTACAAGCCAGTAAACCCCGTTTGCTGGAACGCCAACAATTACGCGAACAGCGTTTGCAACGTCAGTGCCAGCGACAATTTACCCGCGACTGGCAATCTGCGCTGGAGTCACTGGCGGCACTTTTTCCCGAACACGCCTGGCTGACAACGATAAGCTGGCAGCAGGGAACGTTGGAGGTAAAGGGACTTGCGACGAACATTACTGCGCTAAATGCACTGGAAAAAGCACTCCGCCAGGATGCTTCTTTTCAGCTCAATCAGCGTGGAGCCACGCAGCAGGATGCTCAAGGTCGCTGGCAATTTGAGTATCAGTTAACAAGGACGGTTAGCGATGAACACTCTCTTTGACTGGTGGTTCGCGACATCACTCCGTATCCGCCAGTTTTGCTGGGCAGTCTGGTTGCTGATGTTAGTTACGCTCATTTTTCTTTCATCGACACACCATGAAGAGAGTGACGCATTAATTCGACTGCGGGCAAGTAATCACCAGCAATGGACTGCACTGTATCGCCTGGTAGACACCACTCCCATCATTGAAGAAAAGACGTTGCCCTTTTCGCCACTGGATTTTCAGTTGCCCGGCGCGCAACTGCTTTACTGGCATCCATCCGCTCAGGGAGGCGAGTTGGCGTTGAAAACGTTCTGGGAAGCTGTGCCGTCGGCATTTACACGACTGGCAGAGCACAACGTCAGCGTGAGCCGTTTTTTGTTAAGCGTGGAAGGTGGCGATCTTTTGTTCACGCTACAACTGGAGATGCCGCATGAGGGTTAAACGCTGGTTGTTGGTAGGCATTGCCTTGTGTCTTTTAACCGGTATGCGCGACCCTTTTAAGCCGCCGGAGGATCTATGCCGGGTAAGCGAACTTAGCCAGTGGCGTTATCAGGGGATGGTAGGGCGAGGCGAGCGCGTTATTGGCGTAATAAAAGATGGGCAAAAAAAATGGCGACGGGTGCAGCAAAACGATGTGCTGGAGAATGGCTGGACAATTTTACAACTGACGCCAGAAACATTAACGCTGGGAACCGGAAAAAACTGCGAACCGCCACAGTGGTTGTGGCAACGGCAAGGAGATAAAAATGAAGCAATGGATAGCCGCACTACTGTTGATGATGATACCCAGCGTACAGGCGGCAAAGCCGCAAAAAGTGACGCTGATGGTGGATGACGTTCCGGTGGCTCAGGTATTGCAGGCGCTGGCTGAACAGGAGAAGTTAAACCTGGTGGTTTCGCCAGACGTCAGCGGTACGGTGTCGTTACATCTCACTGACGTTCCCTGGAAACAGGCACTACAAACCGTAGTGAAAAGCGCCGGGCTGATAACGCGCCAGGAAGGCAACATTCTTTCAGTGCATTCTGTTGCCTGGCAGAATGACAATATCGCCCGTCAGGAGGCTGAACAGGTGCGGGCGCAGGCAAATCTGCCGCTGGAAAATCGCAATATTACTCTGCAATACGCCGACGCCGGAGAGCTGGCGAAAGCTGGGGAGAAGCTACTTAGCGCCAAAGGCAGCATGACTGTCGATAAACACACTAATCGCCTTTTGCTGCGTGATAACAAAACGGCGTTAAGTGCGCTGGAACAATGGGTAGCGCAAATGGATTTGCCGGTCGGGCAGGTTGAACTTTCGGCGCACATTGTCACCATTAATGAAAAAAGTTTGCGGGAATTGGGGGTGAAATGGACGCTGGCCGATGCGCAACAAACTGGCGGCGTTGGGCAAGTGACCACGCTCGGTAGCGATCTCTCCGTAGCGACGGCGACAACGCATATCGGTTTTAACATTGGGCGCATCAGCGGGCGTTTACTGGATCTGGAGCTTTCCGCGCTCGAACAAAAACAGCAACTGGATATTATCGCCAGCCCGCGTCTGCTGGCCTCACATCTCCAGCCTGCCAGCATTAAACAGGGGAGCGAGATCCCGTATCAGGTTTCCAGTGGTGAAAGCGGCGCGACGTCGGTGGAATTTAAAGAGGCCGTGCTGGGAATGGAGGTCACGCCCACGGTATTACAAAAAGGTCGCATCCGACTGAAATTACACATCAGCCAGAACGTTCCGGGGCAGGTGCTACAACAAGCTGATGGCGAAGTGCTGGCGATTGATAAGCAGGAGATCGAAACGCAAGTTGAGGTAAAAAGCGGAGAAACGCTGGCACTGGGTGGCATTTTTACCCGTAAAAATAAATCGGGTCAGGATAGCGTACCGCTGTTGGGCGACATCCCCTGGTTCGGGCAATTATTTCGTCATGACGGAAAAGAAGGTGAACGACGCGAGTTAGTGGTATTTATCACGCCACGGTTGGTTTCCAGTGAGTAAACTACCGCGAAAACGGCGATGTTTTCATGCTGAACATGTTTCATCTATTTGACGCGCGCAGGTATTTAGCATACAAGGAGTACCGATTTGAGAGTCGGTGCTCTTTGTTACCTGCGTTTTATGATGGTGATTTATCTTTCACGCGGCATTTTGCTGTCTTTTTTAGGCTAATCTTACCCGGTGATTTATCGCCAGAGCGGTGATAGCAAGGCAGTGCACCTGCAGCGACCAGATATGCAGAGGGATGGGCAATTTATTCAGTTGCCAAACCCGCTGGAGTATTGAGATAATTTTCAGTCTGACTCTCGCAATATCTTATGAGGTTTCAGTTCATGTCCTGCGGCGCTCTCTGAGCGAAGCGGGTTTATCATTAACGAATAGTCTTAGTAGTACCGAAAAAATGGCAGAGAAACGCAATATCTTTCTGGTTGGGCCTATGGGTGCCGGAAAAAGCACTATTGGGCGCCAGTTAGCTCAACAACTCAATATGGAATTTTACGATTCCGATCAAGAGATTGAGAAACGAACCGGAGCTGATGTGGGCTGGGTTTTCGATTTAGAAGGCGAAGAAGGCTTCCGCGATCGCGAAGAAAAGGTCATCAATGAGTTGACCGAGAAACAGGGTATTGTGCTGGCTACTGGCGGCGGCTCTGTGAAATCCCGCGAAACGCGTAACCGTCTTTCCGCACGTGGCGTTGTCGTTTATCTTGAAACGACCATCGAAAAGCAACTTGCGCGCACGCAGCGTGATAAAAAACGCCCGTTGCTGCACGTTGAAACACCGCCGCGTGAAGTTCTGGAAGCATTGGCTAATGAACGCAATCCGCTGTATGAAGAGATTGCCGACGTGACCATTCGTACTGATGATCAAAGCGCCAAAGTGGTCGCAAACCAGATTATTCACATGCTGGAAAGCAACTAATTCTGGCTTTATATACACTCGTCTGCGGGTACAGTAATTAAGGTGGATGTCGCGTTATGGAGAGGATAGTCGTCACTCTCGGGGAACGTAGTTACCCAATTACCATCGCATCTGGTTTGTTTAACGAACCAGCTTCATTCTTACCGCTGAAATCGGGTGAGCAGGTGATGTTGGTCACCAACGAAACCCTGGCTCCTCTGTATCTCGATAAGGTTCGCGGCGTACTTGAACAGGCGGGTGTTAACGTTGATAGCGTTATCCTTCCTGACGGCGAGCAGTATAAAAGCCTGGCAGTACTCGACACCGTTTTTACGGCGTTGTTGCAAAAGCCGCACGGTCGCGATACGACGCTGGTGGCGCTTGGCGGCGGCGTAGTAGGCGATCTTACCGGTTTTGCAGCGGCGAGCTATCAGCGCGGCGTTCGCTTCATTCAAGTCCCGACGACATTGTTGTCACAGGTAGACTCTTCCGTTGGCGGCAAAACCGCAGTCAACCATCCCCTCGGTAAAAATATGATTGGCGCTTTTTATCAGCCAGCATCAGTGGTGGTGGATCTCGACTGTCTGAAAACGCTTCCCCCGAGAGAGTTAGCTTCGGGGCTGGCGGAAGTCATCAAATACGGCATTATTCTTGACGGTGAGTTTTTCAACTGGCTGGAAGATAATCTGGATGCGCTGCTCAGTCTGGATGGTCCGGCAATGGCGTACTGTATTCGTCGTTGCTGTGAGCTGAAAGCAGAAGTTGTCGCTGCCGACGAGCGCGAATCCGGCTTACGTGCTTTACTGAATCTGGGACATACCTTTGGTCATGCTATTGAAGCGGAAATGGGGTATGGCAATTGGTTGCACGGTGAGGCGGTCGCGGCGGGTATGGTGATGGCGGCTCGAACGTCGGAACGTCTCGGGCAGTTTAGTTCTGCCGAAACGCAGCGTATTATTACCCTGCTTACGCGGGCTGGATTACCGGTTAATGGGCCGCGCGAAATGTCCGCGCAGGCGTATTTACCGCATATGCTGCGTGACAAGAAAGTCCTTGCGGGAGAGATGCGCTTAATTCTTCCGCTGGCAATTGGTAAGAGTGAAGTTCGCGGCGGTGTATCGCACGAGCTTGTTCTTAACGCTATTGCCGATTGTCAATCAGCGTAACAACAAGAAAGGTCAGGCCGCTTATCAAGTGGTCTATTAGCTTCAGGTTAATTGCAACGTGGTAAGCATTAACCTTTTAGTGGGGTGTTAAATGGATGAATTCAAACCAGAAGACGAGCTGAAACCCGATCCCAGCGATCGTCGTACTGGTCGTTCTCGTCAACCTTCTGAGCGTTCAGAACGTACTGAACGTGGCGAACCGCAGATCAATTTTGATGATATCGAACTTGATGAAACTGACGATCGCCGTCCGACTCGTGCGCAAAAAGAGCGCAATGAGGAACCGGAAATCGAAGAAGAAATTGATGATTCCGAAGATGAAGCTGTGGATGACGAGCGCGTAGAGCGTCGTCCGCGTAAGCGCAAAAAAGCAGCCAGCAAACCGGCTTCTCGTCAGTATATGATGATGGGCGTCGGTATTCTGGTTCTGCTGCTGTTGATCATCGGTATCGGTTCTGCGCTAAAAGCCCCCTCGACCTCTTCCAGCGATCAAACCGCGTCTGGCGAGAAGAGTATTGATCTTGCTGGCAATGCGGCCGATCAGGCGAATGGTGTGCAACCAGCGCCGGGAACCACGTCTGCGGAAAATACCCAGCAGGATGTTTCTCTGCCGCCGATTTCTTCTACGCCGACTCAGGGGCAAACCCCGGCGGCAACGGATGGTCAACAACGTGTTGAAGTGCAGGGTGACCTGAATAACGCGCTGACCCAGCCGCAAAATCAGCAACAGCTGAACAATGTGGCGGTGAACTCTACGCTGCCGACTGAACCCGCGACTGTAGCGCCAGTTCGTAATGGCAACGCATCGCGTGATACGGCGAAAGCGCAAACCGCTGAACGTCCGACCACCACGCGTCCAGCACGTCAGCAGGCGGTGATTGAGCCGAAAAAACCACAAGCAACTGTGAAAACGGAACCGAAGCCGGTAGCACAGACGCCGAAACGTACTGAACCGGCTGCACCTGTGGCGAGCACGAAGGCACCGGCTGCGACTTCTACGCCAGCCGCAACGCCAGCACCAAAAGAGACGGCGACTACGGCTCCAGTACAGACGGCATCCCCGGCGCAAACCACGGCAACACCAGCCGCTGGAGCGAAGACCGCAGGTAATGTTGGTTCGTTGAAATCGGCACCGTCCAGCCATTACACTCTGCAGCTGAGCAGTTCTTCTAACTACGACAACCTGAACGGTTGGGCGAAGAAAGAGAATCTGAAAAATTACGTTGTCTATGAAACGACGCGTAATGGTCAGCCGTGGTATGTACTGGTTTCTGGCGTGTATGCTTCGAAAGAAGAAGCGAAAAAAGCGGTATCTACATTGCCAGCCGATGTTCAGGCCAAAAACCCGTGGGCGAAACCGCTGCGTCAGGTACAGGCCGATCTAAAGTAATCAAGGTTATCTCCCGCAATGGTTTATCGTTGCGGGAGTTGCCTGAAGCGCTGGATGCTGTCGGAGCTTTCTCCACAGCCGGAGAAGGTGTAATTAGTTAGTCAGCATGAAGAAAAATCGCGCTTTTTTGAAGTGGGCAGGGGGCAAATATCCCCTGCTTGATGATATTAAACGGCATTTGCCTAAGGGTGAATGTCTGGTTGAACCTTTTGTGGGTGCCGGGTCGGTGTTTCTCAACACCGACTTTTCTCGTTATATCCTTGCCGATATCAATAGCGACCTGATCAGTCTCTACAACATTGTGAAGATGCGTACTGATGAGTACGTGCAGGCTGCCCGCGAGCTGTTTGTTCCTGAGACAAATTGCGCCGAGGTTTACTATCAGTTCCGCGAAGAGTTCAATAAAAGCCAGGATCCGTTCCGCCGGGCGGTACTGTTTTTATATTTGAACCGCTACGGTTACAACGGTCTGTGTCGTTACAATCTGCGCGGCGAGTTTAACGTGCCGTTTGGTCGCTACAAAAAACCCTATTTCCCGGAAGCTGAGTTGTATCACTTCGCTGAAAAAGCGCAGAATGCCTTTTTCTATTGTGAGTCTTACGCCGATAGCATGGCGCGCGCAGATGATGTATCCGTCGTCTATTGCGATCCGCCTTATGCACCGCTATCCGCGACCGCCAACTTTACGGCGTATCACACAAACAGTTTTACTCTTGAACAACAAGCGCATCTGGCGGAGATCGCCGAAGGTCTGGTTAACCGTCAGATCCCGGTACTGATTTCTAACCATGATACGGCGCTAACGCGCGAGTGGTATCAGCGCGCAAAATTGCATGTCGTCAAAGTTCGACGCAGTATAAGCAGCAACGGCGGCACACGTAAAAAGGTGGACGAACTGCTGGCTTTGTACAAACCAGGAGTCGTTTCACCCGCAAAAAAATAATTCTCAAGGAGAAGCGGATGAAACAGTATTTGATTGCCCCCTCAATTCTGTCGGCTGATTTTGCCCGCCTGGGTGAAGATACCGCAAAGGCCCTGGCAGCTGGCGCTGATGTCGTGCATTTTGACGTCATGGATAACCACTATGTTCCCAACCTGACGATTGGACCAATGGTGCTGAAATCCTTGCGTAATTACGGCATTACCGCCCCTATCGACGTACATCTGATGGTGAAACCAGTTGATCGCATTGTGCCGGATTTCGCTGCCGCAGGCGCCAGCATCATTACCTTTCATCCTGAAGCCTCCGAGCATGTTGACCGCACGCTGCAACTGATTAAAGAAAATGGCTGTAAAGCGGGGCTGGTATTTAACCCGGCGACACCGCTGAGCTATCTCGACTATGTGATGGACAAACTGGATGTGATCCTGCTGATGTCCGTCAACCCTGGTTTCGGTGGTCAGTCTTTCATTCCTCAAACACTGGATAAACTGCGCGAAGTACGTCGTCGTATCGACGAGTCTGGCTTTGACATTCGTCTGGAAGTGGACGGTGGCGTGAAGGTGAACAACATTGGCGAAATCGCTGCGGCGGGCGCGGATATGTTTGTCGCTGGCTCCGCTATTTTCGACCAGCCAGACTATAAAAAAGTCATTGATGAAATGCGCAGTGAACTGGCAAAGGTAAGTCATGAATAAGTTTGAAGATATTCGCGGCGTCGCTTTTGATCTTGATGGTACGCTGGTCGACAGTGCTCCTGGTCTTGCTGCTGCGGTAGATATGGCGCTGTATGCGCTGGAGTTGCCCGTTGCAGGCGAAGAACGTGTTATTACCTGGATTGGTAACGGTGCAGATGTCCTGATGGAGCGCGCATTGACCTGGGCGCGTCAGGAACGTGCGACTCAGCGTAAAACAATGGGTAAACCGCCCGTTGATGACGACATTCCGGCAGAAGAACAAGTACGTATTCTGCGTAAACTGTTTGATCGCTACTATGGCGAAGTTGCCGAAGAGGGGACGTTTTTGTTCCCGCACGTGGCCGATACGCTTGGCGCGTTGCAGGCTAAAGGCTTGCCGCTAGGTCTGGTCACCAACAAACCAACGCCGTTCGTCGCGCCGCTGCTGGAAGCCTTAGATATCGCAAAATACTTTAGCGTGGTCATCGGCGGCGATGACGTACAAAACAAAAAACCACACCCGGACCCGCTGCTACTGGTGGCTGAACGGATGGGTATTGTCCCGCAACAGATGCTGTTTGTCGGCGACTCACGCAATGATATTCAGGCGGCAAAAGCGGCAGGTTGCCCATCCGTTGGCTTAACCTACGGATATAACTACGGCGAGGCTATCGATCTCAGCCAGCCTGATGTAATTTATCAGTCTATAAATGACCTTCTGCCCGCATTAGGGCTTCCGCATAGCGAAAATCAGGAATCGAAAAATGACTAAGCCCATCGTTTTTAGTGGCGCACAGCCCTCAGGTGAATTGACCATTGGTAACTACATGGGTGCGCTGCGTCAGTGGGTAAACATGCAGGATGACTACCATTGCATTTACTGTATCGTTGACCAACACGCGATCACCGTGCGCCAGGATGCACAGAAGCTGCGTAAAGCGACGCTGGATACACTGGCGTTGTACCTGGCTTGCGGTATCGATCCTGAGAAAAGCACTATTTTTGTTCAGTCCCACGTGCCGGAACATGCGCAGTTAGGCTGGGCGCTGAACTGCTATACCTACTTCGGCGAGCTGAGCCGCATGACGCAGTTTAAAGATAAATCTGCGCGTTATGCCGAGAACATTAACGCTGGTCTGTTTGACTATCCGGTGCTGATGGCTGCGGACATCCTGCTGTATCAAACCAATCTGGTGCCGGTCGGTGAAGACCAGAAACAGCACCTGGAACTGAGCCGCGATATCGCCCAGCGTTTCAACGCGCTGTATGGCGATATCTTTAAAGTACCGGAGCCGTTTATTCCGAAATCTGGCGCGCGCGTAATGTCGTTGCTGGAGCCGACCAAGAAGATGTCCAAGTCTGACGATAACCGCAATAACGTTATCGGTCTGCTGGAAGATCCGAAATCGGTAGTGAAGAAAATCAAACGTGCGGTCACTGACTCCGACGAGCCGCCGGTAGTTCGCTACGACGTGCAGAACAAGGCGGGCGTTTCTAACCTGCTGGATATCCTTTCTGCGGTAACGGGTCAAAGCATCCCGGAACTGGAAAAACAGTTCGAAGGCAAGATGTATGGTCACCTGAAAGGCGAAGTAGCTGAAGCGGTTTCCGGTATGCTGACTGAATTGCAGGAACGTTATCACCGTTTCCGCAACGATGAAGCCTTCCTGCAACAGGTGATGAAAGACGGCGCAGAAAAAGCCAGCGCACACGCTTCCCGTACACTGAAAGCGGTTTACGAAGCGATTGGTTTTGTGGCGAAGCCGTAATTCACTATTGATACCAAAAACCGGGGAAACCCGGTTTTTTTACGTCCTTATTTGCAATAACCCAAAAAAATGTGAAGCATCTCGCCGTTTCCACATCTCTTTGTTGCGCCTTATCTTCATTTTCATGAAGATATAAATATTCATTTTATTGAAAATTTATTATGCGTCGAACGTTTATCAAAAAAGAAGGCGTCGTCATCACGACGCTGGCTCGTTATTTGTTAGGTGAAAAGTGTGGTAATCGCCTGAAAACCATAGATGAACTGGCAACTGAATGCCGTTCGTCCGTCGGCCTGACGCAGGCCGCGTTAAAAAATCTGGAGTCAAGCGGCGCGATTCGGATTGAACGTCGCGGGCGCAATGGCAGTTATCTGGTAGAGATGGATAACAAAGCACTGTTGACCCATGTTGATATCAATAATGTGGTATGTGCGATGCCCTTGCCCTATACCCGCTTGTATGAAGGTTTAGCGAGCGGGTTAAAAGCTCAGTTTGATGGCATTCCTTTTTACTATGCGCATATGCGTGGTGCGGACATTCGCGTGGAGTGTTTGCTTAACGGTGTCTATGACATGGCGGTAGTTTCGCGACTGGCGGCGGAAAGTTATCTCACGCAAAAAGGCTTATGTCTTGCGCTGGAGTTGGGGCCGCATACCTACGTTGGCGAGCACCAGTTGATTTGCCGTAAAGGGGAGTCAGGTAACGTGAAGCGCGTGGGGCTGGATAACCGTTCGGCAGATCAGAAGATCATGACCGATGTCTTTTTTGGCAGTAGCGATGTGGAGCGAGTCGATCTCTCTTATCACGAGAGTTTACAACGCATTGTTAAAGGCGATGTCGATGCGGTTATCTGGAATGTGGTAGCGGAAAGCGAACTGGCCATGCAGGGATTAGAAGCGACGCCGCTAACAGACGATCCGCGATTTTTACAGGCTACTGAAGCCGTGGTTTTGACGCGAGCCGATGATTACCCGATGCAACAATTGCTGCGTGCGGTTGTTGATAAACACGCCCTGCTTGCCCATCAACAGCGAGTGGTCAGTGGGGAACAGGAACCCAGTTATTAAACGAAAGGCATCTAAAATGGAAACCAGACTCAACCTGCTTTGCGATGCAGGGGTCATCGATAAGGACATCTGCAAAGGCATGATGCAGGTCGTCAAAGTACTGGAAACAGAATGCCATCTACCAGTGCGCAGTGAGCAGGGGATGATGGCAATGATACATATGGCGAGTGCGCTGATGCGCAGTCGTCGCGGCGAACAGATCCAGCCACTGGATGACGAATTGCTGGCTGAACTGGCGCAATGTAGCCACTGGCCAGCGATCATGCAGTTGCACCAGGTGTTATTGCAGGGATTCGCGCTGGAAGTTAACCCGTGTGAAGAAGGCTATTTGCTGGCCAACCTTTATGGATTATGGATGGCCGCTAACGAAGAGGTCTGAAGCCCACAACAAATCCACGTCGCATAACTTAAATATTCAAAAAAATGAATATTTGATTCAAGGAACAGAAACGAGGCAACAAGATGTTTGTAGAAGCATTGAAACGCCAGAACCCGGCACTGATTTCTGCCGCACTAAACCTGTGGCAGCAGGGCAAGATAGCCCCGGACAGTTGGGTTGTCGACGTGGATCAGGTACTGGAAAACGGTAAGCGGCTGATTGAGACGGCGCGGCTTTACGGCATTGAGCTGTATCTGATGACCAAACAATTCGGTCGTAATCCGTGGCTGGCGGAAAAACTGCTGGCATTGGGCTACAGCGGCATTGTGGCGGTGGATTACAAAGAGGCGCGAGTCATGCGCCGCGCTGGTTTGCCGGTGGCGCATCAGGGGCATCTGGTACAAATCCCTTGTCACCAGGTCGCTGATGCCGTTGAACAGGGCACCGACGTCATCACCGTGTTTACCCTTACCAAAGCGCAGGAGGTTTCTGCGGCAGCGGTGAAAGTGGGGCGGATTCAGTCTGTGCTGCTCAAAGTTTATAGCGACGATGATTTTCTTTATCCGGGGCAGGAGAGCGGTTTTGTACAGCATTCGCTGCACGAGGTGGTTGCTGAAATTAAGAAACTGCCGGGGCTGCATTTAGCCGGACTAACCCATTTCCCTTGCCTGCTTTGGGATGAGGCTGCCGGGAAAGTTTTGCCGACACCGAATCTTCACACGCTGATACAGGCACGGGATCAACTGGCGAAATCTGGTATTGCGATTGAGCAACTGAACGCGCCTTCAGCGACCAGCTGCACTTCGCTGCCATTACTGGCGGAATACGGTGTTACTCATGCCGAACCCGGTCATGCACTGACGGGGACGATTCCGGCAAACCAGCAGGGAGACCAGCCTGAACGTATCGCGATGCTTTGGCTGAGCGAAATTTCCCATCACTTCCGTGGCGACAGCTACTGCTACGGCGGCGGTTATTACCGTCGTGGTCATGCGCAACATGCGCTGGTGTTTACGCCAGAGAATCAAAGCGTGACTGAAACATATCTCAAAGCCGTGGATGACAGCAGTATCGACTACACCCTGCCGCTGGCAGGTGAGCATCCGGTAAGCAGTGCAGTGGTGCTCTGTTTTCGCACGCAGATTTTTGTCACCCGTAGCGATGTGGTGCTGGTGTCTGGTATTCAGCGTGGCGCGGCAGAGATTGTGGGTCGTTATGACAGCCTCGGCAACCCTCTGGAGGCGTAATGGCGCGATTTGTGGTGTTAGTGATTGATAGCTTTGGCGTAGGGGCAATGAAAGATGTCACGTTGGTGCGTCCGCAGGATGCCGGGGCAAATACCTGTGGTCACATCCTGAGCCAGTTGCCGCATTTGCAGCTACCAATGCTGGAGAAAATGGGGCTAATCAACGCATTAGGTTATGCGCCTGGAGATATGCAGCCGTCAGACTCCGCAACCTGGGGCGTGGCAGAGCTGCAACATGAAGGTGGCGATACCTTTATGGGGCATCAGGAAATTTTAGGCACGCGCCCGTTACCGCCGCTGCGGATGCCCTTTCGCGATGTGATTGACCGTGTTGAGCAGGCATTAGTTTCCGCAGGCTGGCAGGTGGAGCGCCGTGGCGATGATCTGCAATTTCTGTGGGTCAATCAGGCGGTTGCGATTGGCGATAATCTCGAGGCGGATTTAGGCCAGGTCTATAACATCACCGCCAATCTCTCTGTGATCTCTTTTGACGACGCAATCAAAATTGGTCGTATCGTGCGTGAGCAGGTACAGGTCGGTCGGGTCATTACATTTGGCGGCCTGTTAACCGACAGTCAACGCATTATCGATGCCGCAGAAAGCAAAGAAGGGCGCTTTATTGGTATCAATGCGCCGCGCTCTGGCGCTTATGACAACGGCTTCCAGGTCGTGCATATGGGCTACGGCGTCGATGAGAAAGTACAAGTGCCGCAAAAACTGTATGAAGCGGGCGTGCCAACCGTGCTGGTGGGTAAGGTGGCAGATATCGTCAGCAATCCTTATGGCGTGAGCTGGCAAAACCTGGTGGATAGCCAGCGGATTATGGATATCACCCTCGACGAATTTAACACGCATCCGACGGCGTTTATTTGCACCAATATCCAGGAAACCGACCTCGCTGGTCATGCAGAAGACGTCGCACGTTATGCCGAACGTTTGCAGGTCGTTGACCGTAACCTTGCCCGGCTTATTGAGGCGATGCAGCCAGATGATTGCCTGGTCGTAATGGCGGATCACGGTAACGATCCGACCATTGGTCACAGCCACCATACCCGTGAAGTGGTGCCAGTGCTGGTTTATCAGCAAGGGCTGGTCCACACGCAACTCGGTGTGCGCACCACGCTTTCTGATGTGGGGGCTACCGTGTGTGAATTTTTCCGTGCGCCACCGCCACAAAATGGTCGCTCTTTTCTTTCCTCCCTCCGGTTTGCAGGAGACACCCTATGAGTTTTGATCCGACGGGTTACACCCTGGCCCATGAGCATCTGCATATTGATCTCTCCGGCTTTAAAAACAACCTGGATTGCCGCCTTGATCAGTATGCGTTCATTTGCCAGGAGATGAACGACCTGATGGCTCAGGGCGTGCGTAATGTGATTGAGATGACCAACCGTTATATGGGGCGCAATGCGCAATTTATGCTCGATGTAATGCGCGAGACAGGGATCAACGTGGTGGCCTGTACCGGTTATTACCAGGACGCCTTTTTCCCGCAACATGTGGCGACCCGCAGCGTGCAGGAACTGGCGCAGGAGATGGTCGATGAAATTGAACAGGGTATCGATGGCACGGAGCTGAAAGCCGGGATCATCGCGGAGATTGGTTCCAGCGAAGGAAAGATTACGCCGCTGGAAGAGAAAGTGTTTATTGCTGCCGCGTTGGCACATAACCAGACCGGATGCCCGATCTCCACGCATACGTCATTTAGCACGATGGGGCTGGAACAACTGGCTCTGCTGCAAGCCCACGGAGTTGATCTTTCGCGCGTTACTGTCGGGCACTGCGATCTGAAAGACAACCTCGACAATATTTTGAAGATGATCGAACTCGGCGCGTATGTGCAGTTCGACACCATTGGCAAGAACAGTTACTACCCAGACGAAAAGCGTATTGCGATGCTTCATGCGCTACGCGACCGTGGGTTGCTGAACCGCGTCATGCTGTCGATGGATATTACGCGCCGCTCCCATTTAAAAGCCAACGGTGGTTATGGCTATGACTTTTTATTGACCACCTTTATTCCGCAATTGCGCCAGTCAGGATTCAGTCAGGCCGATGTGGATGTGATGTTACGTGAAAATCCCTCTCAATTTTTCCAATAAGGACAGACTCATGAAAAAGATTGGCGTTGCAGGCTTACAGCGTGAGCAGATTAAAAAAACCATTGAAGCGACGGCTCCTGGCTGTTTTGAAGTTTTCATTCACAACGACATGGAAGCGGCAATGAAAGTGAAATCCGGGCAACTGGATTACTACATCGGCGCGTGTAATACCGGTGCGGGCGCGGCATTGTCGATTGCCATCGCGGTGATTGGCTATAACAAAAGTTGCACCATTGCCAAGCCTGGCATTAAAGCGAAAGACGAACATATCGCCAAAATGATCGCCGAAGGGAAAGTGGCGTTTGGCCTTTCCGTTGAGCACGTCGAACACGCGATTCCGATGCTGATTAACCATCTGAAATAAAAGGCACGACTATGGATCTGTATATTCAGATTATCGTGGTGGCGTGCCTGACGGGTATGACATCGCTTCTGGCGCATCGCTCGGCGGCCGTTTTTCATGACGGCATCCGCCCGATCCTGCCGCAACTGATTGAAGGTTATATGAACCGTCGCGAGGCGGGGAGTATCGCTTTCGGTCTGAGCATTGGTTTTGTGGCCTCGGTGGGGATCTCTTTTACCCTGAAAACCGGCCTGCTCAACGCATGGTTACTCTTTCTTCCTACCGATATCCTCGGCGTACTGGCGATAAACAGCCTGATGGCGTTTGGTCTTGGCGCGATCTGGGGCGTGTTGATCCTCACTTGCCTGTTGCCGGTAAACCAGCTGCTGACCGCGCTACCGGTGGATGTATTAGGTAGCCTGGGGGAATTAAGCTCGCCGGTGGTTTCAGCTTTTGCACTGTTCCCTCTGGTGGCGATTTTCTACCAGTTTGGCTGGAAGCAAAGCCTGATCGCCGCCGTGGTTGTGCTGATGACCCGTGTGGTGGTAGTGCGCTATTTCCCGCATCTCAATCCGGAATCCATCGAAATCTTTATTGGCATGGTGATGCTGCTGGGGATCGCGATAACTCACGACCTGCGTCATCGTGATGAAAATGACATCGATGCCAGCGGGCTTTCGGTGTTTGAAGAACGCACGTCGCGGATTATCAAAAACTTACCGTATATCGCCATCGTGGGAGCATTGATTGCCGCCGTTGCCAGCATGAAGATTTTTGCTGGCAGTGAAGTGTCGATCTTCACCCTGGAGAAAGCGTACTCCGCAGGCGTAACGCCGGAACAATCACAAACGCTGATCAACCAGGCGGCACTGGCAGAATTTATGCGCGGGCTGGGTTTTGTACCGTTGATTGCCACCACCGCGTTAGCAACGGGTGTGTATGCAGTTGCGGGCTTTACCTTTGTTTATGCGGTGGGCTATCTCTCGCCGAATCCGATGATTGCGGCGGTATTAGGCGCAGTGGTTATTTCGGCGGAAGTCCTGTTACTTCGTTCGATCGGCAAATGGCTGGGACGCTACCCGTCAGTGCGTAATGCGTCGGATAACATCCGTAACGCCATGAATATGCTGATGGAAGTGGCGCTGCTGGTCGGCTCGATTTTCGCGGCAATAAAAATGGCAGGCTATACCGGATTCTCCATTGCGGTTGCCATTTACTTCCTCAACGAATCTCTCGGTCGTCCGGTACAAAAAATGGCGGCGCCGGTCGTGGCAGTAATGATCACCGGCATCCTGCTGAATGTTCTTTACTGGCTTGGCTTGTTTGTTCCGGCTTAAGGAATGCACTTATGAAGACGTTTCCTCTGAAAAGTCTGACCATTGCTGAAGCGCAGCAGAAGCAGTTTGCGCTGGTGGATAGCATTTGTCGCCATTTTCCTGGTAGCGAATTTCTTACCTGCGGTGATTTGGGATTAACGCCGGGGCTGAATCAGCCTCGCATTACCCAGCGTGTGGAGCAGGTGCTGGCAGATGCGTTTCATGCGCCAGCGGCGGTGCTGGTGCAAGGCGCTGGCACAGGAGCGATTCGTGCCGGGCTGGCGGCTTTGCTTAAACCAGGGCAGCGTCTTCTGGTGCATGATGCGCCCGTTTATCCGACGACACGCGTCATCATTGAACAGATGGGGCTGACGCTTATTACTGTTGATTTCAATGATCTGTCGGCACTTAAGCAGGTCGTAGACGAGCAACAACCTGATGTGGCGCTGGTGCAGCATACGCGCCAGCAGCCGCAGGATCGCTACATTCTGGCAGATGTGCTGGCAACGTTGCGCTCGGCTGGCGTTCCTGCGTTAACCGATGATAACTATGCGGTAATGAAGGTAGCGCGAATCGGCTGCGAATGCGGGTCGAATGTCTCGACATTTTCCTGCTTCAAGCTGTTTGGGCCAGAGGGTGTTGGCGCGGTGGTAGGCGATGCTGACGTTATCAACCGTATTCGCGCCACGCTTTACTCCGGCGGCAGCCAGATTCAGGGCGCTCAGGCGCTGGAAGTCTTGCGTGGGCTGGTTTTCGCGCCGGTGATGCACGCGGTGCAGGCGGTGGTCTCTGAACGATTGCTGGCTTTACTTAACGGCGGCGCGGTGCCGGAAGTTAAAAGTGCCGTCATTGCCAATGCGCAGTCGAAAGTGTTGATTGTGGAGTTTCATCAGCCAATTGCCGCCAGGGTGCTGGAAGAAGCGCAGAAACGCGGTGCGTTGCCGTATCCGGTGGGCGCGGAGTCGAAATATGAGATCCCGCCGCTCTTTTATCGCCTTTCCGGAACGTTTCGCCAGGCGAATCCGCAATTAGAACATTGTGCGATTCGCATTAATCCGAATCGTAGTGGTGAAGAGACGGTGCTGCGGATTTTGCGTGAGAGTATTGCCAGCGTTTAATGTTGTGAACGATATTTTCAAAGGCAAGGTAAAAACAAATACGCCCTCTGATGAAAACAGAGGGCGTCAGACAATTAAACCGGTATTAACCGATTTATGTTAAGAGATTACTGTGCAGTCGGACCGCAGCCACCAATGATTTTAGAAATAGAAATTGCCGGGTGCAGCAGGTAATCGTAAGAGCAGTTCTTGTCTCGGTTTTCAATATGACCAGTACATGCAGTTAATGTAGCCAGTACTGCACCTACCAGTGTTACTTTAATAAATTTATTCATTTTCATTCCCTATGTAAAATATATCGAGTAATATTCATTAATTATGTGAATATAAGCAAGCTGCTCGTTAGAAACAATACAGGAATATCTATTACACGTCAGTGTGTGGACTATTAATATTTCGATTATATTTGTAAGCCACTGTAACTGTGGGTGGTTGTTAAAAAACAAATTGGTTAAAAAGTTGTTTTATGTCTGCTGAAGATAAAAATTAATATGATGATTATTGTGAATAAAAAAGGTCGGAAATATCCGACCTTGATTAAAATTTTATTTAATTAATGGTTTGAGAACCAGTTTAATTTGTCGCGCAGACCAACGACCCGGCCAATAATAATCAAAGACGGACTGTTCATTTGCTGCGCCAGCTCGCCCAACTGTGCGAGCGTACCGTCAATCACGCGTTGCGTTACTGCCGTACCGTTTTCGACAATCGCCACTGGCATTTCGCCTGGCATTCCGTGTTCAATCAATTTTTGCTGAATAGTCGCAGCCTGATTCAGCCCCATATAGAACACCAGCGTCTGTTTTTCTGCTGCCAGGTTTTCCCAGTCCAGCTCACCACCGGTTTTTAAGTGTCCGGTAATTAAGCGTACGCTCTGAGCATAATCGCGATGCGTAAGTGGAATACCCGAATAGGCAGAGCAACCGGAAGCTGCGGTAATACCCGGAACCACCGAGAACGGAATGCCCGCGTTGCACAGTGTTTCCAGCTCTTCGCCACCACGTCCGAAAATAAACGGATCGCCGCCTTTCAGACGCACCACGCGTTTGCCTTTTTGCGCTTCCCGCAACAGGATCTGGTTAATCTCTTCTTGCGGTACGCAGTGGTATCCCGCGCGTTTGCCGACAAAAACGCGATCAGCATCGCGGCGTACCAGATTCATAATATCGTCAGAAACCAGACGGTCGTAGACCACCACATCTGCCTGCTGAATTTGTTGCAGACCCTTCAGTGTCAGCAGCCCGGCATCGCCCGGACCTGCACCAACCAGCACCACTTCACCGCGATGGTCGAGCGGTTCGTTGATTAACTGTTCGGTCGTTTCAGTAATGGCTTTCTGATCGTTGTTTGCCAGCGACTGCGCCAGGCGGTCGTTAACAAACAATTTCTCCCAGAAACGGCGACGCTCACCCATCGTGGCGAACTGTTGTTTCACTCGACCGCGTAATTGCCCGGCGTATTTCGCTACCTGACCCAGATGCAGCGGCAGCAGTGATTCAAGTTTTTCGCGCAACAGGCGCGCCAGAACCGGAGAGGTGCCGCCAGAGGAGACCGCTACCATTAGCGGTGAGCGGTCAATAATCGACGGCATAATGAAGCTGGCGGCTTTTGGCGCATCGACCACGTTACAGAAGATGCGGCGAGATTCAGCGGCTTCGCTGACGCGCTGGTTAAGCGCGTCATCATCCGTCGCGGCAATCGCCAGCCAGCAGGTGTCGAGAAGGCTTTCATCAAATGGCCCTTCGACGAGGGTTAACATGCCTGCATCTGCCCATGCGGTGAACTGTGGAATAAACGCCAATGCATTCACCGTTAAGCGAGCGCCTGCGTCTAACAGCAACCTTGCTTTGCGTTCCGCAACATCACCACCGCCGACAATCAGACAGTCGCGATCGCGTAATTGGCAAAATATAGGCAAATGATCCACGTAAAAACCCCTTACTGATTAACCTGCAGCCGTTTCAGTTTGATTAAATTTGTCCGCAACCGGACGATTCGCTTTCGGCGTAGCATACCAATAACCCAATCCCATGAATACGGCACCCGATAAAGTATTACCCAGCGTCACCCACAGCAGGTTATGACCAATACCCGCCAGCGTGTAGGCTTCGCTGTGGTTGCCAAACCAGGAGAGGGCGAACAGCGTCATGTTAGCGATGGAGTGCTCGTAGCCGGACGCGATAAATGCCAGCAGACACCACCAGATAGCGATAAATTTCGCCGCACCTTCAGTGCGCAGCGCCATCCAGATTGCAAGGCAAACCAGCCAGTTACACAATGCGCCTTTGAAGAACAGTACCATTGCCGGTGCAGTGGTTTTAGCCAGCGCGACGGAGTGAACGATGCTGGTATCTACCGGCAGCAGGCTACCGCCGCCCCAGCTATAAAGCATGGCAACAAAGACGGAACCGACTAGGTTACCCAGCCAGGTTTGCGGCAGGATTGCCCACATTTGCCCGTGGCTGATGGTGCCCGCTTTCACCCCAAAGGTGAGGAACATGGTGTGTCCGGTGAACAGTTCAGAACCGGCGATAATGACCAGCGTTAAGGCGATACCAAAGGTCGCGCCCATCACCAGAGGACGAACAGATGGATCGAGCAGGTTACCGAGCGTGAAAATCAGGATGATCCCAAGACCCACATACGCGCCCGCCATTGCAGAGCTGACCCAGAAGCCGAGCGGGTTATTTGCCGACAGGCGTGCAATGCGCGCAGCGTTAGCCGCACACTTATTAATAGTGTCTGTAAACATTTGATTATCCTTTAAAAATAAAAACAAAAAATAAAACAAAAAATAAAACAAAAAATAAAACAAAAAGTTTAAAAAATGCCCTGCAATATACCGAAGGTCATTACAGGACAATGCAAAAAGGGGAGGCATTGCGCCTCCCGTTAAAACATTAACCGCGCAGTTGTACCACGCCGTCTTTCACTCGCGCTTCGTAATGCTTGACGGAAAACTGTTCGTCTTCCATGCACAAACCGTCGCTTAAGCGAAAACGCTGTTTTTTCAGTGGACTGGCAACCCACAGCTCGCCCTGGTGTTCCGCAATCAGCCCGCGTGACAGCACGCTGGATTCGAAGAACGGATCGATGTTGCTGATCGCAAACACCTGGTCGCTGTGATACGGGCGGAAAATGGCTACCTGCTCGTCACCTAACAGCGCGCAGACGCCGGTTTCAGGCAGGATGTCATCGATTTTGCAGATGTCTTTCCACTGGCTCATGCGTTGTCCTCCACCAGAGTTACCGGGATACGTTCATACGGCGTTGCCGGACGGTGCTGTTCGCGCTCTGGCACCATCTGCACGTTCGGGTCACGCTTATCGCTGTTGATGAAGTGTTTGAAGCGAGTCTGCGCAGACGGCGTATTGACCGTTTCAGTCCACTCACACACTACCGCTTCACGCAGGCGCGCCATCTCTTCTTCCAGATGTGCGTTCAGCCCCAGCTTGTCGTCAATGATCACAGCTTTCAGGTAATCGATGCCGCCTTCGAGGTTTTCTAACCACGGCGCGGTACGCGTCAGTTTGTCGGCGGTGCGGATGTAGAACATCATGAAACGGTCGAGATATTTGATCAGCGTTTCGCGATCGATATCCGCCGCCAGCAGATCCGCATGACGCGGTTTCATGCCGCCGTTACCGCAAACGTACAGGTTCCAGCCTTTTTCGGTGGCGATGATACCCACGTCTTTACCCTGAGCTTCTGAACATTCACGGGTACAGCCAGAGACACCAAACTTCATTTTGTGCGGAGTACGGATGCCTTTGTAGCGGTTTTCCAGTTCCACGCCGAGACCCACGCTGTCGCCAACGCCGTAGCGGCACCAGGTGCTACCCACGCAGGTTTTCGCCATACGCAGTGCTTTCGCATAGGCATGACCGGTTTCGAAGCCTGCTTCAATCAGCTGACGCCAGATCTCTGGCAGATCGTCTTTCTGTGCGCCAAACATTGCCAGACGCTGGGAGCCGGTGATTTTGGTGTAGAGATTAAATTCACGCGCGATACGACCCACTGCCATCAGTCCTTCCGGGGTGATTTCACCACCCGGAGAACGCGGGATCACCGAGTAGGTGCCGTCTTTCTGGATGTTAGCGAGGAAGTTGTCGTTAGAATCCTGCAGCGGAGTATGTTCCGGCTTCAGAATGTATTCGTTCCAGCAGGAGGCCAGCAGCGAACCGACGGTCGGTTTACAAACTTCACAACCGTAGCCTTTGCCGTGTTTAGCCAGCAGTTCTTCGAAGGTTTTGATGCCTTCAACGCGGATCAAATGGAACAGTTCCTGACGCGAATAAGCAAAGTGTTCGCACAGGTTGTTGTTAACTTCGATACCCTGTTTCGCCAGTTCCGCATTCAGTACCTGAGTGACCAGTGGGATACAGCCGCCGCAGCCAGTACCGGCTTTGGTTTCGGCTTTCAGCGCCGCAACGGTGTGGCAGCCTTTGTTGATAGCAGCAATCAGGTCGCCTTTGGTGACGTCGAAGCAGGAGCAGATTTGTGCGCTGTCCGGCAGTTTATCTACACCGATAGATGGCTTACCGCTACCGGAGTGCGCTGGCAGGATCAGGGAATCCGGGTTTTCTGGCAGTTCGATAGCGTTCAGCACCAGTTGCAGCAGGTTGCCGTAATCGCTGGTATCGCCCACCAGTACCGCACCGAGCAGGGTTTTGTTGTCTTCGCTGACAACCAGGCGTTTGTAGATCTCTTTGCTTTCGTCGAGGTAAACATAGCTACGAGCGCCTGGTGTACGACCATGCGCATCGCCAATACCGCCAACGTCCACGCCCAGCAGTTTCAGCTTGGCGCTAAGGTCAGCGCCTTCAAAGGCGTTTTCGCTACCGAGAATGTGGTCGACGGCGACCTGCGCCATTTTGTAGCCTGGTGCTACCAGACCAAATACACGGTTGTTCCAGCTTGCGCATTCACCGATAGCGTAGATATCCGGATCGGAAGTCTGGCAGGAATCATTGATTACGATACCCCCACGCGGAGCAACGTCCAGACCACACTGGGTTGCCAGCTTATCGCGCGGACGGATACCGGTAGAGAAGACGATAAAGTCAACTTCCAGCTCGCTACCGTCGGCAAAACGCATAGTTTTACGCGCTTCAACACCTTCCTGCACAATCTCAAGGGTATTTTTGCTGGTGTGAACGCGTACGCCCATGCTTTCGATTTTGCGACGTAGCTGCTCGCCGCCCATCTGATCAAGCTGTTCCGCCATCAGCATAGGGGCAAATTCGATAACGTGGGTTTCAATGCCTAAATTTTTCAGTGCGCCAGCGGCTTCCAGACCTAACAGGCCTCCGCCAACAACGGCACCGCGCTTGCTGCGACGGGCGCAGGATTCAATCGCGTTGAGGTCTTCAATGGTGCGATAAACAAAGCAGTCCTGAGTATCAGAACCTTTGATCGGCGGGATCCACGGGTAGGAACCGGTCGCCATGATCAGCTTGTCATAATAAACGGTACGCCCGGCGCTGGAGTGGATCACCTTTTCCTGACGGTTGATGGTGATAGCGCGTTCGCCGACCAGAACTTTGATGCCGTGTTTCTCGTAAAAGCCTTCGCGCACCAGCGACAGCTCTTCGGCGGTGTGGTGAGAGAAGTAAGACGAGAGGTGTACGCGGTCATAAGCGATGCGCGGTTCTTCACAGAAAACGGTAATATCAAAGTTGGCCGCATCAGATTTATCAAGAAGATCTTCGATAAAGCGATGGCCGACCATACCGTTACCGATAATTGCGAGTCTGACTTTGCTCATTTTTGCCTCGATTTCTTTTCTATTACCGCCTACCTTAACGATTCAGCAACCCCACTTATTGATGCAAATCAAATTCACCTTTATATACTCCTTAAGAGGTATATTGCTGATTTGTATAAATATTCTTAAGTCACGGAATTGTCTGACATTTCATGTTTGTGCAAAAAACAGACAAAATGAAAGCATTTATAGAGATGAAGGCACGTTGCGGGAGATGAGAGGAAAAGCCGGACGACGAAAGTGCCGCCCGGCATTGGTAATTAATGAGAGGTCAGGGTGTTGTGCTGACGGTGACGGCTGACAAAGCCTAACAGGAAGCACATCACGAATACCACAGCGTACAGACCGTTTGCAGTGAGCAGCGCCGCCTGTGGACCGCTATGCTCTACGATCGGACCAGTAACCACAAAGGTCAGCATGGTGCCGATGGTTCCACAGGTGAGTACGAAGTTAACCAGTTTTGGCGACGGTACTTTTGTCTGCTGGGAACCCAGAGTGATGATGGTGGTATAGATTGCGCTGGAGAAGAAGCCCAGAGCAAGAATAGACCACGCCATATGCGCTGGTGTTCCGGTGTTAAAGACATACATCAGAATCGCAGCCAGGCCTGCCAGCACGGTCAGAATACGTTGCAGGTCAAAGAAACGCAGAATAAAGCTGAACGCCCACATGCCGACCATGTACGACATCCAGAAGTTGCTCACCAGCGTACCCGCATCGTTCAGGCTCATGCCCAGACCTTTGGCGTACTCTGGCACCCAGGAGATAAAACCTAACTGACCGAGGATGTAGCACAGCGCAGCAATCGAGAGAAACAGCACGCCGATCCCCCACTTTTCTTTCGCTACCGGAGCGTCAGCTTTTGGCGCATGTTTGCCCAGCGCCGGGAACTCACAGCCGAAGGTCAGAATAAAAATAGCGACGTACACAAGCCCGATGCAGGCATAAACCCAGTACCACTCAATGCTGCGCGCCAGCAGAAATGCGGCGATCATCGGGAAAATCATCCCTGCCATACTGAAGAAGGAGTCGGTAAACAGCAGACGGGAACCGCGCTGGCGCCCTTCATACATTTGCGTTACCAGGAATGTACCAATCGACATGGTGATGCCGCTGACCACCCCAAGGATGAACATCGCCGCCGAGAACAGCGCCAGGCTGTGGCTGAACATCAAACCGGCAACCGCCAGCACCATCAGGAGAAAGCCAAAACGTAACTGCGTTTTCAGCGGGACAATTTCCATCAGCCAGGCGTTGAGGAAGATAGAGATTAAAATGCCGGCATTGAGGAAGGTGAAGGTGTTACTCATACTGGAAACAGGCAGATTGAAATAATCGGCGATATTTCCCATCACCATCCCGGTGACAATAACCAACGCACCGGTCAGTGCGTAGGAAAGAAAGCTAATCCATGTGAGCTTGATGCGATTGCTGTTAGTCATGATTGGCCTGCGTTAAAAGATAAAATGGCATAGTGGATATGCTGCGAGCGGGGGATTTTAGGTGATTTTGTGATCTGATTAAATATTTAATTGCAAACGGTTGCTAATTTGCAATATTTAAAGTGATTCTGATCACAAAATAAAAGTGATCATCAGGTTACATATATTTCAAGTACGTAAAATTAGGTAAAGGAATGGCCTTGTCATTGAAGGCTATTTAGAATCTCTCCACTTGCTTTTTTTCTGCTCTGTTAAGGAAATCTCATGTTCAAATCGACCCTGGCAGCTTTCGTAGCTGTTTTCGCTCTTTCTGCTCTCTCACCCGTAGCAATGGCAGCGAAAGGGGACCCGCACGTATTGTTAACAACCTCTGCTGGTAATATCGAACTGGAGCTGGATAGCCAGAAAGCACCGGTATCAGTGCAAAACTTTGTCGATTATGTGAACAGTGGTTTTTATAACAACACCACCTTTCACCGCGTTATCCCTGGCTTTATGATTCAGGGCGGTGGATTTACCGAGCAGATGCAGCAGAAAAAACCAAATCCGCCAATCAAAAATGAAGCTGATAACGGTCTGCGCAATACGCGCGGCACTATTGCTATGGCGCGTACTGCGGACAAAGACAGCGCAACCAGTCAGTTCTTTATCAACGTGGCCGACAATGCCTTCCTCGACCACGGTCAGCGTGATTTCGGCTACGCCGTCTTTGGTAAAGTGGTGAAAGGTATGGACGTTGCCGATAAGATTTCCCAGGTGCCGACTCATGACGTTGGTCCATACCAGAATGTGCCGTCAAAGCCAGTAGTTATCCTTTCTGCTAAAGTCCTGCCGTAACGATTTCTCGCGCGGGCAATCTTGCCCGCGCATCTGCTCTTCCGGCGTAACCCGGATTTGCCGCTTATACTTGTGGCAAACGGACACGTTCAGGGAGGCATTAAGTGAAGAAACTCACCGATAAGCAAAAGTCCCGCCTCTGGGAGCTTCAGCGTAATCGTAATTTTCAGGCCAGCCGTCGTCTCGAAGGTGTTGAGATCCCTTTGGTGACACTGACTGCCGCTGAGGCTTTGGTGCGCCTTGAAGAGCTAAGGAGGCACTATGAGCGATAAATTCGGCGAAGGGCGCGACCCGTATCTCTATCCTGGCCTCGATATCATGCGTAATCGGCTGGATATCCGACAACAGCAGCGGCTGGAGCAGGCGGCTTACGAAATGACGGCGCTGCGTGCCGCGACCATTGAGCTTGGTCCATTGGTGCGTGGTTTACCGCATTTGCGTGCTATTCATCGCCAGCTGTATCAGGATATTTTCGACTGGGCGGGGCAACTGCGTGAAGTCGATATTTATCAGGGGGATACACCGTTCTGCCACTTTGCCTATATTGAAAAAGAGGGCAATGCCCTGATGCAGGATCTGGAGGAAGAAGGTTATCTGGTCGGCCTTGAGAAAGCGAAGTTCGTCGAGCGGCTGGCGCATTACTATTGTGAAATCAATGTCCTGCATCCATTCCGTGCAGGAAGTGGCCTGGCACAGCGGATCTTCTTCGAGCAACTGGCGATTCATGCAGGCTATCAACTGAGCTGGCAGGGTATCGAAAAAGAGACCTGGAATCAGGCAAATCAGAGCGGGGCTATGGGCGATCTCTCTGCGCTGCAGACGATATTTAGCAAAGTGGTAAGCGAAGCCGGGGAATCTGAGTAAAATAGCGCGGTTCTTTCGTACCGGAGCCGCCATGATCCTGCTTATTGATAACTACGATTCTTTCACCTGGAACCTCTACCAGTACTTTTGTGAACTGGGGGCGGATGTGCTGGTTAAGCGCAACGATGCGTTGACGCTGGCGGATATCGACGCCCTAAAGCCGCAGAAAATTGTCATCTCGCCAGGCCCCTGTACGCCCGATGAAGCCGGGATCTCCCTTGAGGTTATTCGCCACTACGCCGGGCGCTTGCCGATTCTTGGCGTCTGCCTCGGTCATCAGGCAATGGCACAGGCTTTCGGTGGCAAAGTTGTGCGCGCCGCAAAGGTTATGCACGGTAAAACTTCACCGATTACGCATAACGGCCAGGGGGTATTTCGTGGGCTGGCAAATCCACTCACCGTGACGCGCTACCATTCACTGGTGGTGGAACCTGGCTCATTACCAGCGTGTTTTGAAGTGACTGCCTGGAGCGAAACTCGCGAGATTATGGGGATTCGCCATCGCCAGTGGGATCTGGAAGGGGTGCAGTTCCATCCGGAAAGTATTCTCAGCGAACAAGGGCATCAACTGTTGGCTAATTTCCTGCATCGCTGATTTCTGATTGCCATTTAGTGATTTTTTATGCATATTTTGTGATTATAATTTCACATTAGTTTATGCGTAACAGGGTGATCATGAGATGGCAACTGAACAAACAGCAATTACACGCGCGACTTTCGATGAAGTGATCCTGCCGATTTATGCACCGGCAGAGTTTATTCCGGTAAAAGGTCAGGGCAGCCGAGTCTGGGATCAACAGGGCAAGGAGTACGTCGATTTCGCGGGTGGCATTGCGGTTACGGCATTAGGCCATTGCCATCCGGCGCTGGTGGAAGCGTTAAAAACCCAGGGGGAAACGCTATGGCATATCAGCAATGTTTTCACCAATGAACCGGCGCTGCGTCTCGGGCGTAAGCTGATCGAGGCAACCTTTGCCGAACGCGTGGTGTTTATGAACTCCGGGACGGAAGCCAACGAAACCGCCTTTAAACTGGCGCGGCATTACGCCTGCGTGCGCCATAGCCCCTTCAAAACCAAAATTATTGCCTTCCATAACGCCTTTCATGGACGCTCGCTGTTTACCGTCTCAGTGGGCGGGCAGCCGAAATATTCCGACGGCTTTGGGCCAAAACCGGCAGACATCATTCACGTTCCCTTTAACGATCTCCACGCAGTGAAAGCAGTGATGGATGATCACACCTGCGCGGTAGTGGTTGAGCCGATTCAGGGCGAGGGCGGCGTGACGGCAGCGACGCCAGAGTTTTTGCGGGGCTTGCGTGAGCTGTGCGATCAGCATCAGGCATTATTGGTGTTTGATGAAGTGCAGTGCGGGATGGGGCGTACCGGCGATCTGTTTGCCTATATGCACTACGGCGTGACGCCGGATATTTTGACCTCAGCGAAAGCGTTAGGCGGCGGCTTCCCGATTAGCGCCATGCTGACCACGGCGGAGATTGCTTCTGCGTTTCATCCTGGTTCTCACGGTTCCACCTACGGCGGTAACCCGCTGGCCTGTGCGGTTGCGGGCGCGGCCTTTGATATCATCAATACCTCTGAAGTGCTGGAAGGCATTCAGGCGAAACGCCAGCGTTTTGTTGATCATTTGCAGAAGATAGATCAGCAGTACGATGTGTTTGGCGATCTTCGCGGTATGGGGTTGTTGATTGGCGCCGAGCTTAAGTCACAGTACAAAGGTCGGGCGCGCGATTTCCTTTATGCGGGCGCTGAGGCTGGCGTAATGGTGCTGAATGCCGGGACAGATGTGATGCGTTTTGCACCATCGCTGGTGGTGGAAGATGCGGATATCGATGAAGGGATGCAGCGTTTTGCCCGCGCGGTGGCGAAGGTGGTTGGGGCGTAATAAGACGTGTCATCGTCGCATCAGGCAAAGCATGTCGGATGCGGCGTAAACGCCTTATCCGACCTACGGTTTGCTTCTGGCAATGATGATATTACGCCTTCGAATCCCGTAACTTCCGGCTCAACCAAATCCCGTGATGCGGTCGCTGCCGCCAGGCCATCGCTGAAATGGTGTGCATTGTATTCAGATGGCCAATAACGCGTTGTAAATGCTGCTCCAGTGTGCCAGACGCGCCTTCGTGTGGCAGCATCTCTGGCGAGTCTATGATATTGGCGTCACCAGAACTACCCGGTTCATCATATTCCAGGCGCTGCTGACAGCGTTGAATAGCGATTTCACAAGACTGCAAATACTCCTGCGCCAGTTCCGGCGGTAATGTCCGGTGCTCCCGCGCCAGCGTGGTCATGGCATTAATATGCTCAACAATAAACTGACTATGCGTTACCCACAGTTTCATATCTGCCAGATAATGGCTGTTAAACGCCGGTTCCTGCATCGCCTGGTTCAATGAGTTATACAAGGTGTTATGCGCCTGATTAACCCGCATTCGTTGCCAGGCTAGTGGCGTAGGTTGCGGATCTTTACTGAGGATCAGACGAATGGCCTCCTGGTAAGTTTCTAAGGCATCATGGGCGTTCTTGCGCAATAAGCCGCTCTGCCACTGCGGCCACAGCCACACTGTGCCGCCGAAGGCAATCAGACAGCCGATGATAGTATCGATAAGACGGGGGATGATGTACTGCTCACCATTCAGCCATAACAGTTGCAGGGTATATACAGCGGTAATGGTAAAACCGACCGTCGCCCAGCCGTAGTTTTTGCGCAATATCAGGTAACTGGCGAGCGTGGTGAAAAGCATCAGCGTCAGGGTGTAACCCTCAGGGATTTTAAAGTGCAGCGCAACGCCTGCAATAATTAATCCAACCACGGTTCCCACAGAACGATTCACAATCCGCAGGCGAGTAGCGCCATAACCATTTTGCGTCACCAGCAATACCGTCATTAGTATCCAATAGGATTTCGGCAGATGCAGCGCGGTGCCCATCAGACTGGCAATGCTTAACATCACACTCAGTCGTCCGGCATTACGCAGTGCTGGCGATTTCAGGGAAAGATAGCTTTTCAGCGCCGGGAGTAACGGCATTCGGCGCTGTTTATCTGCCAGTAAGTCACGGGCATAGAGTGGTTTTTGCGTTCGCAGCACGCGGGCGATGCGGCTGAAATGCCAGTAGCAGAATTGCCCCACAGGGTTATCCGGATGTTGGCGGGCGATTTTTTCCAGTGCGCCAATTTGCTTTTCCATCGTAAAACGCGTCGGCAGGCGATGATAAAGAATGTCATCAGCCAGCACGCGCAGGCGAGCGGCGACGGTTTGCGCATTCCAGCGGATAACTTCCTCCGCATGGCTACGCTCGACCAGCTTTTGCACCTCTTCCGGCTGATGCAAACTGACCGAAATGTGTTCCTGTAAATCCAGCGCCTCCTGGAAAATGCGCAGCATCCGCTTGTAATCGGTATTATTTTGCGCGGAAAGCATATGCATTTGCTGATAGCACTGGGTAATTAAATCGACCGCTTTTTGCTGGCGTTCCAGCAGCGGTGGCAACGCTTTCTCAGGATCGGTGTGCTGGGTAAGCAGGCTGTATTTGGCTTCGCAATAATCTGCCAGTTCACGGTACAGCAGGCTAAGTGACTCGCGCAGCGGTTGTTCGCGCCAGATCCAGAACCAAAACCAGTTAAACAGCCCATACCAGAGTGTACCTAACGCATAGATGAGCAGCGGTTCCCAGACGGGCATGTATCCCGCCAGACTTAAGGTAAAAATAGCTGCCAGCAGCGATGCGGGAAGTAATTTTGCGTGTAATGGCCCTAACTCGGCAGTAACGCCAAGTATCAACGTTAACCCCGTCAGCAGAAATGGCAGGGGGATATCTTTTTCCAGCAGCAGTTGTGTTAGCAAGCTGCAGGTGGCAAACAGCGACGCACCAATAATTAAACGCTTGAAAAAACGTTTATGGGGAGTATCAAGCCCCGCAATATTGCAACAGGCGGGGACGAGGGAAAAGAGCAGCCCGAGTCTTAATTCGCCAAGCAATAGACCAACGGCCACGGGCAAACATAGCACCAGCGTTTGTCGTAGTGCATAGTTGATATCGGGATGATAAATCAGTCTGCGCCACATCGGGTTAAACAAAATGGCGCGCTACTCAGTAACGCGCCACTCCGACGGGATTAACGAGTGCCGTAAACGACGATGGTTTTACCGTGTGCGGAGATCAGGTTCTGATCTTCCAGCATCTTCAGAATGCGCCCCACGGTTTCACGAGAACAGCCGACAATCTGACCGATTTCCTGACGGGTAATTTTGATTTGCATACCGTCAGGGTGAGTCATGGCATCCGGTTGTTTTGCCAGGTTCAGCAGAGTCTGTGCAATGCGGCCCGTTACATCGAGGAACGCCAGGTTACCCACTTTCTCTGAAGTGACTTGCAGACGACGCGCCATCTGTGCGGAGAGACGCATCAGAATATCCGGGTTTACCTGAATTAATTGGCGGAATTTTTTGTAGGAAATTTCAGCCACTTCACAGGCGGTTTTCGCACGTACCCATGCGCTACGTTCCTGGCCTTCTTCAAACAGGCCCAGTTCGCCAATGAAATCACCCTGATTCAGATAAGAGAGGATCATTTCTTTACCCTCCTCGTCTTTGATCAGCACTGCCACAGAGCCTTTAACGATGTAGTACAGCGTTTCCGCTTTTTCACCCTGGTGAATAAGCGTGCTCTTGGATGGGTACTTATGAATGTGGCAATGAGACAAGAACCATTCGAGAGTCGGGTCTGTTTGCGGTTTGCCAAGCACCATGCGCGGTTATCCTCTGTTATAAGCTTTCTCCAGAGCCAGAAAACGCCGCTGTCTCTGGATTGCCGAAATGTGCTTCCCGCTACCTGGGAAGGGGCTATCAACTGAACTGCACGGTAATGTGACGTCCTTTACATACATGCAGTACATCAATGTATTACTGTAGCATCCTGACTGTTTTAGCATAGCTTTCGCGTTGTGTCTCCTGGTGTCTCGCTTCAGCATGACCCAGGTCGCCTTCCGTTGCGCGATTTGGTCAGTACGCGTACTCTGTCAGGAAAATTGACGCAATGGAGTTTCGATTATGCAAGCGCGTGTGAAGTGGGTCGAAGGGTTAACCTTTCTGGGCGAGTCCGCCTCTGGTCACCAGATTTTAATGGATGGCAACTCTGGCGATAAAGCGCCAAGTCCGATGGAAATGGTGTTGATGGCGGCAGGTGGCTGTAGCGCAATTGATGTGGTTTCGATCCTGCAAAAAGGGCGTCAGGATGTGGTCGATTGTGAAGTAAAATTGACCTCTGAACGCCGCGAAGAGGCTCCACGCCTGTTTACGCACATTAATCTGCATTTTATCGTCACCGGCCGTGACCTGAAAGACGCAGCGGTTTCGCGAGCGGTCGATCTCTCAGCCGAGAAGTATTGCTCAGTCGCGTTGATGCTGGAAAAAGCGGTGAATATTACTCACTCGTATGAAGTGGTTGCCGCGTGATTTAACTATCCCGTTGTGAAGCCGGAGAGTATTTTATCCGGCTTAATAGCAGAGTTACTCGATTTTTTTCCCTTCCATCAGTCGTTGCACCAGCGGCAGCATAATTAACTCCATTGCCAGACCCATTTTGCCGCCCGGCACCACTAATGTATTGATGTGGGAAATGAACGAGCCTTGCAGCATCGCCAGCAGCCAGGGGAAATCGATTCCCTCCAGATTACGAAAATGGATCACCACAAAGCTTTCATCCAGCGACGGGATACCTTTTGCCGCGAACGGGTTTGAGGTGTCGACGGTGGGAACGCGCTGGAAGTTAAGATGGGTGCGGGAAAATTGCGGCGTGATGTAGTTGATATAGTCTTCCATTGAACGCACTACCGAGTCCATCACTGCTTCTCGTGAGTGCCCGCGCTCGCTGGTGTCGCGGATCAGTTTTTGAATCCACTCAAGGTTAACGATAGGCACCACGCCGACCAGTAAGTCCACATGCTGCGCAACGTTATGTTGTGGTGTGACCACGCCGCCGTGCAAACCTTCATAAAACAGCACATCGGTGGGTTCTGGCAGCGCCTGCCACGGGGTAAACGTACCAGGCACCTGATTCCACGGTACGGCTTCGTCGTAGGTATGCAGATATTTGCGAGATTTCCCTTTGCCGCTCTGGCCGTATTCAATGAAGGTTTGTTCCAGCAGGCCGAAGTCGTTAGCTTCGGGGCCGAAGTAGCTGATATGCCGTCCTGCATCGCGCGCCTTGCGGATCGCCATGTCCATTTCCGGGCGGGTGTAGCGGTGAAAACTGTCGCCTTCTACCTCGGCTGAGCGCAGATTTAACTGCGCGAATATTTTACGAAACGCGAGGCTGGTGGTGGTGGTTCCCGCGCCGCTGGACCCTGTTACTGCAATGACCGGATGTTTGGCAGACATAGTAACTCCATGACCTGGTTATCATTATTATCTCGTCCGCCGACGGTTGCAGGTTATTCGCGAAACTGACTGCGCGGCATGATATTGACCGTTTCGTGCAGTTCCGACCATACCAGCACCGCTTCTCCGCACTGTAGCTGGCGTTTGACGTCGGCGACTTTCTGTTCAAGTGTACGCTCATGTTCACCATAATCGGTGCCTTCGCGTAACACAAAACTTTCAATTAAATTTTCCAGCGTTTCAGGGGAGAGGTCTTGCCAGGGAATCAACATGATTTCGCCTCCAGATACGTTGTTAACCAGTCAGGAATGCGTGACTCCAGCCACATTTGCGGATGAAGTAATGTACCGCCAATAAAGCCAACATGACCGCCATGTTCCGTCAGTTGATACTCCACCTGCGGTGGGAGATTTTCCGGTTTCGGGATCACCTGATGATCCATAAACGGATCGTCTTTGGCGTGAATAATCAGCGTGGGTTTGGCGATCCGATTGAGCAGCGGCATGGCGCTACACTGACGATAATAGTCGATAGCGTCGGCGTAGCCGTGAATTTTGGCGGTGATCAGATCGTCAAATTCGCGGATTCGACGTACCGATTTTAACTGTGCGAGATTAATCGGCAGCGTTCCGGGGTAGGCCGCCAGTTTGCGCGCAGCATTGGCTTTTAACAGGTTCAGTAAGTAACGCTGATAAACGCGGGAAAAGCCCTTTTCCATATGGTAACTACAGGCTTCCAGCATAAACGGCGCAGAGACAATCACCGCCACATCAATCGGGAGCTCATTGCCTTCTTTTGCCAGCAAACAGGCCAGCATATTACCGCCGAGCGAATAGCCGACGGCAGCCGTTGGCGCGTGACCAAACTCGCGTTGCAGCCAGCGTAAAAACCAACTGGCGTCTTCCGTTTCGCCAGAGTGATAAATGCGGTGCATCCGGTTTGGTTCACCGCTGCAACCGCGAAAATGCATCACCACGCCCAGCCAGCCGCGCTTTTGCGCTGCCTCGATCAGACCGTGGGCATAAGGACTATTAAGGCTGCCTTCGAGACCGTGGAAAACTACCAGACGCGGTTTATGCTGCGCCTGTGCGGGATCTTCACTCCATGCGAGATCGACAAAATCGCCGTCGGGCAACTCCAGTCGCTGCCAGTGCGGGGTGAATTTCACCTGACGACGAAACAGACGCGGCAGCATGGTTTGGAGATGGCAATTGCTGAAACCGCGCATAGGGGTGAATTCAGCACTGCTGCTGAATTCATTGGCATCGGTCGTCGTTATCTGCGCCATCAGTTGCTTTGGCCTTCCAGCAGCATCTGTTCCAGTTGCTCCTGGGCTTCCAGCCACGCCATTTCGCACTCTTCCAGCCCTGATTTGGCGCTGGCTTGTTGTTGCAGGCAGGCGGTCAGTTCTGCTTTACGGCTCTGGTCGTACAGTTCGCTATCGCCGAGTTTCTCTTCCGCCTGCGCCAGCTGTGCGTTCAACTTCTCCATCTCTTTTTCCAGACGGGCGATCTCTTTACGCAGTGGCTGGGTTTGCGCACGCAGCTCCGCTTCCCGACGCTTCTGATCTTTACGTGCCTGGGCGCTGTTAGCGTTCTCTTTGGGTGTTTCGTCGGTCTGGTTTTCCTGCTTTTGTACGTCGCTTAACCACTGTTGATAATCTTCCAGGTCGCCGTCGAACGGTTCGACTTTACGATCGTGAACCAGATAGAGATCGTCAGTGGTGGAACGCAGTAAATGGCGGTCGTGCGAAACGACAACCAGCGCGCCTTCAAACTCGATTAACGCTTCGGTTAGTGCCTGGCGCATGTCGAGGTCAAGGTGGTTAGTCGGTTCGTCGAGCAGCAGCAGATTCGGACGCTGCCAGACGATTAGCGCCAGCACCAGGCGGGCTTTTTCCCCACCGGAGAAGCGGCGCGTTTCTTCGGTTACTTTATCGCCCTGGAAACCAAAGCCGCCGAGGTAGTCACGCAGTTTTTGCTCCAGTTCCTGCGGTGCTAAACGTGCCAGATGTTGAATAGGCGATTCGTCGGCGCGCAGGTATTCCAGTTGATGCTGGGCGAAGTAGCCGAGCTTGATCCCTTTAGCCAGACCAATTTCACCGCTGACTGGCGCAAGTTCACCGGCTAACAGTTTGATTAATGTCGATTTACCTGCGCCATTGCGGCCTAACAGGCCAATACGCGAACCGGGGACCAGATTCAGTTTTATCGAGTCGAGAATAATGCGATTGCCATAGCCCGCACTGACTTTTTCCATCTTCAACAACGGATTAGGCAGGCTTTCCGGTGCGCGGAAGCTAAAACGGAACGGGTTGTCGACGTGCGCGGGGGCAATCAGCTCCATACGCTCCAGCATCTTAATGCGGCTCTGGGCCTGCTTCGCTTTAGTCGCTTTGGCACGGAAACGGTCGATATAACTTTGCAGATGCGCTACGCGCTCCTGCTGGCTTTCATACATCGCCTGTTGCTGCGCCAGACGGGTAGCGCGCTGCACTTCAAATGAGCTGTAGTTGCCGGTGTACTCGAACATGCTTTGTTGTTCGATATGAATAATTTTATCGACGATCGGATCGAGGAAGTCACGGTCGTGGGAGATCAGGATCAGCGTGCCCTGATAGCTCTTCAGCCATTTTTCCAGCCAGATAACCGCATCAAGATCGAGGTGGTTAGTCGGTTCGTCGAGCAGCAGCAAGTCTGAACGGCAAATCAGCGCCTGAGCGAGGTTAAGACGCATACGCCAGCCACCGGAGAAATCACTCACCGGGCGCTCCAGTTGTTCGTTGCTGAAACCGAGGCCGTGCAGCAGGCTGGCGGCGCGGGAACGAATACTCCACGCGTCGATAGCATCCAGCTTGCCATGAATGGTGGCGATGGAGTGCCCGTCGTTACGTTCGTTGGCGTCATGCAACTGTGCTTCCAGTTGGCGATATTCGCGGTCGCCATCAATGACATATTCCAGCGCAGGTTGCGGTAGCGCCGGTGTTTCCTGATTCACCCACGCCAGTTGCCAGTTACCAGGAAAGGTGTAGCTGCCGCCGTCGGCGCTGATTTCATTTTTCAGCAGTGCCAGCAGGGTAGATTTACCGCAGCCGTTTTTACCCACAAGACCCACTTTCTGGCCGGGGTTGATGGTGGCGGTGGCATTATCCAGCAGGACGCGCACGCCGCGACGAATTTGTAACGAGGAGAAAACAATCATAAGGCGCCGTATGTTCAGACTATGTTAACTTATCATTATGATAATGTAATGTATGGGCGAGCTGCCGCACCGGGCGCAATGGTAGCCCAAAACAGCGACTATACACAAAAACCATACCGGGAGGGGGATGATGTCTCAGCCAGCGAAAGTTTTGCTGCTGTATGCCCATCCGGAATCTCAGGACTCGGTGGCAAACCGGGTACTGCTTAAACCGGCCACGCAGCTCAGCAATGTTACCGTGCACGATCTTTACGCGCACTATCCCGACTTTTTTATTGATATCCCCCGTGAGCAGGCATTACTGCGCGGGCACGAGGTGATTGTTTTTCAGCATCCTCTTTATACCTATAGCTGCCCGGCGCTACTGAAAGAGTGGCTGGACCGGGTATTAAGCCGTGGTTTTGCCAGCGGGCCGGGAGGAAATCAACTGGCGGGAAAGTACTGGCGCAGCGTGATTACCACCGGTGAGCCGGAAAGTGCTTACCGTTATGACGCACTGAATCGCTACCCGATGAGCGATGTTCTACGCCCCTTTGAACTGGCGGCGGGCATGTGCCGGATGCATTGGTTAAGCCCCATCATTATTTACTGGGCGAGACGGCAAAGCGCGCAGGAGCTGGCGAGTCACGCCAGAGCCTACGGCGACTGGCTGGCAAATCCGCTGCCCCCAGGAGGCCGCTGATGGAAGGTTCCGATTTTTTACTTGCGGGAGTGCTGTTTCTCTTCGCGGCGGTGGCTGCGGTGCCGTTGGCATCGCGGCTGGGTATTGGCGCTGTGTTGGGATATTTGCTGGCAGGGATTGCGATTGGCCCGTGGGGGCTTGGGTTTATTAGCGACGTTGATGAGATCCTCCACTTTTCGGAACTCGGCGTGGTATTCCTGATGTTTATCATCGGGCTTGAGTTGAACCCCTCCAAGCTCTGGCAATTGCGGCGCTCGATTTTTGGCGTAGGCGCGGCGCAGGTGCTGTTAAGTGCGGCGTTGCTGGCAGGATTATTGATGCTGACGGATTTCGCCTGGCAGGCGGCGGTGGTCGGTGGCATTGGGCTTGCGATGTCATCAACTGCAATGGCGTTGCAATTGATGCGTGAAAAAGGGATGAATCGTAGCGAATCTGGGCAGCTAGGTTTTTCGGTCCTGCTGTTTCAGGATCTGGCAGTGATCCCGGCACTGGCGTTAGTGCCGCTGCTGGCGGGATCGGCAGACGAACATTTCGACTGGATGAAGGTCGGCATGAAGGTGCTGGCATTTGTCGGCATGTTGATTGGTGGGCGCTATTTGCTGCGTCCGGTATTCCGCTTTATTGCGGCTTCTGGCGTGCGGGAAGTGTTCACCGCCGCGACGCTGCTGCTAGTGCTGGGTTCCGCATTGTTTATGGATGCGCTGGGGCTGTCGATGGCGCTCGGTACGTTTATTGCGGGCGTGCTGCTGGCGGAAAGCGAATATCGCCATGAACAGGAAACGGCCATCGATCCGTTTAAGGGCTTGCTGCTCGGGCTATTTTTTATCTCCGTCGGGATGTCGCTTAACCTCGGGGTGCTTTATACCCATCTGTTGTGGGTAGTGATAAGCGTGGTTGTGCTGGTGGCGGTGAAAATTCTCGTGCTGTATCTGTTAGCGCGCCTGTATGGCGTGCGCAGTTCTGAGCGGATGCAGTTTGCTGGCGTTCTGAGTCAGGGCGGTGAGTTTGCCTTTGTGCTCTTTTCTACCGCTTCTTCACAACGCTTATTCCAGGGCGACCAGATGGCGCTGTTGCTGGTGACGGTAACGCTTTCCATGATGACCACGCCGCTGCTGATGAAGCTGGTGGATAAATGGCTATCCCGCCAGTTTAACGGAACGGAAGAAGAAGATGAAAAACCGTGGGTCAACGATGATAAACCGCAGGTCATTGTCGTGGGCTTTGGGCGTTTTGGTCAGGTGATTGGTCGTTTACTGATGGCGAATAAAATGCGCATTACCGTACTGGAGCGGGATATCAGCGCCGTTAACCTGATGCGCAAATATGGCTACAAAGTTTATTACGGCGACGCCACGCAGGTAGATCTTTTACGTTCTGCGGGTGCAGAGGCCGCTGAGTCTATCGTCATTACCTGTAACGAGCCGGAAGACACCATGAAGCTGGTGGAAATATGCCAGCAGCACTTCCCGCATTTGCATATTCTTGCGCGAGCGCGCGGACGTGTCGAAGCACATGAGTTATTACAGGCCGGGGTGACACAGTTTTCCCGTGAAACATTCTCCAGTGCGTTAGAGCTGGGGCGCAAGACGTTAGTGTCGCTAGGTATGCATCCACACCAGGCGCAGCGGGCACAACTGCATTTTCGTCGCCTGGATATGCGAATGCTGCGGGAACTCATCCCGATGCACGCTGATACCGTACAAATTTCTCGCGCGAGGGAAGCCCGACGCGAACTGGAAGAGATTTTCCAGCGTGAAATGCAACAAGAACGACGCCAAATGGATGGCTGGGATGAATTTGAGTAGAGGGTGAAGATGGCAATCCGAAAACGTTTTATTGCTGGCGCGAAATGTCCAGCCTGTCAGGCGCAAGACTCAATGGCGATGTGGCGCGAAAATAATATTGATATTGTTGAATGTGTTAAGTGTGGGCATCAGATGCGTGAAGCCGATAAAGAAGCCCGCGATCACGTTCGCAAAGATGAGCAAGTGATTGGGATTTTTCATCCGGACTAGCGATATGCGCCGAGTTTTTTTAAGCTAGTGAGTACACGGCAGCAGAATTCCGATACAATCTGCGCCACTATTCTTCCCATGCTCAGGAGATATCATGAAAGTAGCAAAAGACCTGGTGGTCAGCCTGGCCTATCAGGTACGTACAGAAGACGGTGTGTTGGTTGATGAGTCTCCGGTGAGTGCGCCGCTGGACTACCTGCATGGTCACGGTTCCCTGATCTCTGGCCTGGAAACGGCGCTGGAAGGTCATGAAGTTGGCGACAAATTTGATGTAGCTGTTGGCGCGAACGACGCTTACGGTCAGTACGACGAAAACCTGGTGCAGCGCGTTCCTAAAGACGTATTTATGGGCGTTGATGAACTGCAGGTAGGTATGCGTTTCCTGGCTGAAACCGACCAGGGCCCGGTGCCGGTTGAGATCACTGCGGTTGAAGACGATCACGTTGTGGTTGATGGTAACCACATGCTGGCGGGTCAGAACCTGAAATTCAACGTTGAAGTTGTGGCGATTCGCGAAGCGACTGAAGAAGAACTGGCTCATGGTCACGTTCATGGCGCGCACGATCATCACCACGATCACGACCATGACGGTTGCTGCGGTGGTCATGGCCACGATCACGGTCATGAACACGGTGGCGAAGGCTGCTGTGGTGGTAAAGGTAACGGCGGTTGCGGTTGCCACTAATACCGTAAAGGTATCAAAAAAGCGGGAATTACCCGCTTTTTTTTCGCCTTAATAATGTGGCGGTGGCGTTTCTTCAGCCTGCGATGCGATGTTCGACGGCTGGCTGGCTTTTAACTTCTCGGTCAGCAGACGCAGATGATCGCGCAGTTTTGCCATCTCCATTTCATGAGCGGTCACCGTGACGTTCAGTTCTTCAATGGTGATTTCCTGAAAAGCCAGTCGGCTCTCCAGCTCTGCCAGGCGTGCTTCCATTGATAAATCCTGCATGGTTCACCTCTTTGGTCGAATGATCGCTGCGGATTCTACTTAACTTTGTTGCCAGAGACAGCACTCATTTCGCGACATCGAAACTAATTTAAACAAAAAGAGTCTGAAAATAGATGATAATAGGGCGTGTCTGTATGTAGATTTATCCGACAACGCTTTATAGTACCTTTCTGATAATAGTTAACCCTGGGGTGAGATGCCCCGATCCTGGAGATATGGATGAAATCACTGTTTAAAGTAACGCTGCTGGCGACCACAATGGCCGTTGCCCTGCATACACCAATTACTTTTGCTGCCGAAGCGGCGAAACCTGCTACAACTGCTGACAGCAAAGCAGCGTTCAAAAATGACGATCAGAAATCAGCTTACGCACTGGGTGCTTCGCTGGGTCGTTACATGGAAAATTCACTGCAAGAACAAGAAAAGTTGGGCATTAAGCTGGATAAAGATCAGCTGATCGCTGGTGTCCAGGATGCGTTTGCTGATAAGAGCAAACTTTCCGATCAAGAGATCGAACAGACTCTGCAAGCATTTGAAGCTCGCGTGAAGTCTTCTGCCCAGGCGAAGATGGAAAAAGACGCGGCTGATAACGAAGCTAAAGGTAAAGAGTACCGCGAGAAATTTGCCAAAGAGAAAGGTGTGAAAACCTCTTCGACTGGTCTGGTTTATCAGGTAGTAGAAGCCGGTAAAGGCGAAGCACCGAAAGACAGCGATACTGTTGTAGTGAACTACAAGGGTATGCTGATCGACGGTAAAGAGTTCGATAACTCTTACACCCGTGGTGAACCGCTCTCTTTCCGTCTGGACGGCGTGATTCCAGGCTGGACCGAAGGCCTGAAGAACATCAAGAAAGGTGGCAAGATCAAATTGGTTATTCCACCAGAGCTGGCTTACGGTAAAGCGGGCGTTCCGGGGATCCCACCAAACTCTACTCTGGTATTTGACGTAGAGTTGCTGGATGTGAAACCAGCGCCGAAGGCTGATGCGAAGCCAGAAGCCGATGCGAAAGCCGCAGATTCTGCTAAAAAATAAGCATTAAGAACCGCCGCCTGACCAGGCGGCGGTTTTTTTTATTACAGGCCGGATATAATTAGTGCTGGAAAGCGGAACCTCCGCTGTATTAATTTAGTTACCCGCATCATTAATGAGCCTGCCCTGAAAAGTTAACGACAGGCTCCTGAAAAGGAGTGTTTTTTTTCATGTCCAGGTCGCTTTTAACCAACGAAACCAGTGAGTTGGATTTACTGGATCAACGTCCTTTCGACCAGACCGATTTTGATATTCTGAAATCCTACGAAGCGGTGGTGGACGGGTTAGCGATGCTCATTGGCTCCCACTGTGAAATCGTTTTGCACTCTTTGCAGGATTTAAAATGTTCAGCCATTCGTATTGCCAACGGTGAACATACAGGCCGGAAGATTGGTTCGCCGATTACCGATCTGGCGCTGCGTATGCTGCACGATATGACGGGGGCGGATAGCAGCGTTTCTAAATGCTATTTTACTCGCGCCAAAAGCGGTGTCTTAATGAAGTCCCTGACTATCGCCATTCGTAACCGCGAACAGCGTGTAATTGGTCTGCTGTGCATCAATATGAATCTTGATGTTCCCTTCTCGCAGATCATGAGTACCTTTGTGCCGCCAGAAACCCCGGACGTCGGTTCAAGCGTCAACTTTGCGTCTTCTGTTGAAGATCTGGTCACCCAAACGCTGGAGTTCACCATTGAAGAAGTAAATGCCGATCGCAATGTTGCCAATAACGCTAAAAATCGCCAGATCGTGCTGAATCTTTACGAGAAAGGGATCTTCGATATTAAAGACGCGATCAACCAGGTTGCTGACCGTCTGAACATCTCCAAACACACTGTCTATCTCTACATCCGCCAGTTCAAGAGCGGTGATTTCCAGGGGCAAGATAAGTAATGCGTTTTGCCATCGTGGTGACCGGGCCAGCATACGGTACGCAACAGGCGAGTAGTGCCTTTCAGTTTGCGCAGGCGCTGATAGCAGAAGGCCATGAGTTAAACAGCGTCTTTTTCTATCGGGAAGGGGTCTATAACGCTAACCAATTGACCTCTCCGGCAAGTGATGAATTTGACCTTGTGCGCGGCTGGCAACAACTGAATACACAACATGGCGTGGCGCTGAATATTTGCGTGGCGGCAGCATTGCGTCGCGGTATCGTCGATGAAACTGAAGCTGGAAGACTCGGTCTGGCATCTGCAAATCTCCAGCCGGGCTTTACCTTAAGTGGCCTTGGCGCTCTGGCTGAAGCCTCGCTGACCTGTGACAGGGTGGTACAGTTCTGATGAAAAGAATTGCGTTTGTTTTTTCTACTGCACCTCATGGTACAGCTGCTGGTCGTGAAGGATTGGATGCTTTATTGGCGACTTCCGCATTAACTGACGAACTCGCCGTCTTCTTTATTGCCGATGGCGTTTTTCAGCTTCTGCCAGGGCAAAAGCCCGATGTGGTGTTGGCGCGTGATTATATCGCAACCTTTAAACTGCTGGGGCTGTATGACATTGAACAGTGCTGGGTTTGTGCGGCTTCACTGCGTGAACGTGGGTTAGATCCCCAGACACCCTTTGTTGTAGAAGTCACTCCGCTCGAAGCAGAAGCATTGCGTCGGGAACTCGGCAACTACGATGTTATTTTGAGATTTTGAGGCGTACATGCTGCATACATTACATCGCTCACCCTGGCTGACGGATTTTCCTGCGCTGCTGCGTCTGCTCAGCGATGGGGATGAACTGCTGTTATTGCAGGATGGCGTCACTGCCGCAGCTGATGGTAACCGCTACATTGAAAGTTTGCGTAATGCCCCCATTAAGGTCTATGCCCTGAACGAAGACCTCATCGCTCGTGGTTTAGCTGGTCGAATTTCGAACGATATCACTCCCATTGACTATACTGATTTCGTCAGACTTACGGTTAAGCACACCAGCCAGGTCGCCTGGTAACGGTGGGATCGTTGTATATTTCTTGACACCTTTTCGGCATCGCCCTAAAATTCGGCGTCCTCATATTGTGTGAGGACGTTTTATTACGTGTTTACGAAGCAAAAGCTAAAACCAGGAGCTATTTAATGGCAACAGTTAACCAGCTGGTACGCAAACCACGTGCTCGCAAAGTTGCGAAAAGCAACGTGCCTGCGCTGGAAGCATGCCCGCAAAAACGTGGCGTATGTACTCGTGTATATACTACCACTCCAAAAAAACCGAACTCCGCACTGCGTAAAGTATGCCGTGTTCGTCTGACTAACGGTTTCGAAGTGACTTCCTACATCGGTGGTGAAGGTCACAACCTGCAGGAACACTCCGTGATCCTGATCCGTGGCGGTCGTGTTAAAGACCTCCCGGGTGTTCGTTACCACACCGTACGTGGTGCGCTTGACTGCTCCGGCGTTAAAGACCGTAAGCAGGCTCGTTCCAAGTATGGCGTGAAGCGTCCTAAGGCTTAATGGTTCTCCGTTAAGTAAGGCCAAACGTTTTAACTTAAATGTCAAACTAAACTCGTAGAGTTTTGGACAATCCTGAATTAACAACGGAGTATTTCCATGCCACGTCGTCGCGTCATTGGTCAGCGTAAAATTCTGCCGGATCCGAAGTTCGGATCAGAACTGCTGGCTAAATTTGTAAATATCCTGATGGTAGATGGTAAAAAATCTACTGCCGAATCTATCGTATACAGCGCGCTGGAGACCCTGGCTCAGCGTTCTGGTAAATCTGAACTGGAAGCATTCGAAGTAGCTCTCGAAAACGTGCGCCCGACTGTCGAAGTTAAGTCTCGCCGCGTTGGTGGTTCTACTTATCAGGTACCAGTTGAAGTCCGTCCGGTTCGTCGTAATGCTCTGGCAATGCGTTGGATCGTTGAAGCTGCTCGTAAACGCGGTGATAAATCCATGGCTCTGCGCCTGGCGAACGAACTTTCCGATGCTGCAGAAAACAAAGGTACTGCAGTTAAGAAACGTGAAGACGTTCACCGTATGGCCGAAGCCAACAAGGCGTTCGCACACTACCGTTGGTAATCCCTTCGGAGTTTTAGTCACCAGGCGGGCGCTTCCAGTAAGCAGCCCGCTTTGGGCTACTTAAATTGAACGCCTAAAAGATAAACGAGGAAACAAATGGCTCGTACAACACCCATCGCACGCTACCGTAACATCGGTATCAGTGCGCACATCGACGCCGGTAAAACCACTACTACCGAACGTATTCTGTTCTACACCGGTGTAAACCATAAAATCGGTGAAGTTCATGACGGCGCTGCAACCATGGACTGGATGGAGCAGGAGCAGGAACGTGGTATTACTATCACTTCCGCTGCGACTACTGCATTCTGGTCTGGTATGGCTAAGCAGTATGAGCCGCATCGCATCAACATCATCGACACCCCGGGGCACGTTGACTTCACAATCGAAGTAGAACGTTCCATGCGTGTTCTCGATGGTGCGGTAATGGTTTACTGCGCAGTTGGTGGTGTTCAGCCGCAGTCTGAAACCGTATGGCGTCAGGCAAACAAATATAAAGTTCCGCGCATTGCGTTCGTTAACAAAATGGACCGCATGGGTGCGAACTTCCTGAAAGTTGTTAACCAGATCAAAACCCGTCTGGGCGCGAACCCGGTTCCGCTGCAGCTGGCGATTGGTGCTGAAGAACATTTCACCGGTGTTGTTGACCTGGTGAAAATGAAAGCTATCAACTGGAACGACGCTGACCAGGGCGTAACCTTCGAATACGAAGATATCCCGGCAGACATGGTTGAACTGGCTAACGAATGGCACCAGAACCTGATCGAATCCGCAGCTGAAGCTTCTGAAGAGCTGATGGAGAAATACCTGGGTGGTGAAGAACTGACTGAAGCAGAAATCAAAGGTGCTCTGCGTCAGCGCGTTCTGAACAACGAAATCATCCTGGTAACCTGTGGTTCTGCGTTTAAGAACAAAGGTGTTCAGGCGATGCTGGATGCGGTAATTGATTACCTGCCATCCCCGGTTGACGTACCTGCGATCAACGGTATCCTGGACGACGGTAAAGACACTCCGGCTGAGCGTCACGCAAGTGATGACGAGCCGTTCTCTGCACTGGCGTTCAAAATCGCTACCGACCCGTTTGTTGGTAACCTGACCTTCTTCCGTGTGTACTCCGGTGTGGTTAACTCTGGTGATACCGTACTGAACTCCGTGAAAGCTGCACGTGAGCGTTTCGGTCGTATCGTTCAGATGCACGCTAACAAACGTGAAGAGATCAAAGAGGTTCGCGCGGGCGACATCGCTGCTGCAATCGGTCTGAAAGACGTAACCACTGGTGACACCCTGTGTGACCCGGATGCGCCGATCATTCTGGAACGTATGGAATTCCCTGAGCCGGTAATCTCCATCGCAGTTGAACCGAAAACCAAAGCTGACCAGGAAAAAATGGGTCTGGCTCTGGGTCGTCTGGCTAAAGAAGACCCGTCTTTCCGTGTATGGACTGACGAAGAATCTAACCAGACCATTATCGCGGGTATGGGCGAGCTGCACCTCGACATCATCGTTGACCGTATGAAGCGTGAATTCAACGTTGAAGCGAACGTAGGTAAACCGCAGGTTGCTTACCGTGAAACTATCCGCCAGAAAGTTACCGATGTTGAAGGTAAACACGCGAAACAGTCTGGTGGTCGTGGTCAGTATGGTCATGTTGTTATCGACATGTACCCGCTGGAGCCGGGTTCTAACCCGAAAGGCTACGAGTTCATCAACGACATTAAAGGTGGTGTAATCCCTGGCGAATACATCCCGGCCGTTGATAAAGGTATCCAGGAACAGCTGAAAGCAGGCCCGCTGGCAGGCTACCCGGTAGTAGACATGGGTATTCGTCTGCACTTCGGTTCTTACCATGACGTTGACTCCTCTGAACTGGCGTTTAAACTGGCTGCTTCTATCGCCTTTAAAGAAGGCTTTAAGAAAGCGAAACCAGTTCTGCTTGAGCCGATCATGAAGGTTGAAGTAGAAACTCCGGAAGAGAACACCGGTGACGTTATCGGTGACTTGAGCCGTCGTCGTGGTATGCTCAAAGGTCAGGAATCTGAAGTTACTGGCGTTAAGATCCACGCTGAAGTACCGCTGTCTGAAATGTTCGGATATGCAACTCAGCTGCGTTCTCTGACCAAAGGTCGCGCATCATACACTATGGAATTCCTGAAGTATGATGAAGCGCCGAGTAACGTTGCTCAGGCCGTAATTGAAGCCCGTGGTAAATAAGCCTCAGGGTTAATACCAAAGTCCCGTGCTCTCTCCTGAAGGGGAGAGCACTATAGTAAGGAATATAGCCGTGTCTAAAGAAAAATTTGAACGTACAAAACCGCACGTTAACGTTGGTACTATCGGCCACGTTGACCACGGTAAAACTACTCTGACCGCTGCAATCACCACCGTACTGGCTAAAACCTACGGCGGTGCCTCTCCCGCCCTCGCCCCAACGGATAACCCCCCGGAAGAAAAAGCTCGTGGTATCACCCTCAACACTTCTCACGCTGAATTCCACACCCCCACCCGTCCCCACGCGCACGTATACTGCCCGGGGCACGCCCACCATGTTACCAACATTATCACCGCTTCTCCGCAGAGCTCCGCCGCGACCCTGGT